>JAZUFS010000350.1:0-9922 GCA_045640805.1 Treponemataceae bacterium | reverse complement strand
CGACCAGAGGGCAAGTCCCGCTAAAAACACAAAGAACTTCCAAACACAGGAAGTTCTTTTTTTTATGCTCTTTTCGCTTTTATTTAACCAATCCACTGTAAGCGGGGGTTGGACTTGAACTGAAGTGAGCGCCGAGCAGGTGCGAGGATGAGCGCACACGGATGTGCGCGTCAGCGAACGGAGGCGGCCCGGAAGGAGCACACACGACGTGTGCGACTGCAGGGCAAGTCCCGCTAAAAACACAAAGAATTTCCAAACACAGGAAGTTCTTTTTTTACACATACCGCTTTTATTTAACCAATCTGCCTGTATACTATACTTCAGGAGACACACATGACATTCGGATTACAGTTATACGGCCCCATCGCATGCGGACAGCTGGATTTCGCATCCCTTATGCGCGGCGTAAAACAGCTTGGCTACGGCATTGTTGAACCTTGCGTTGACCTTGACGGTTCAAAAAACAATCATACATTCTGGCCCATGGCACACGTACACGATAAATTTGCCATCATAAAAGAAGCGGGTCTTGAAGTCATTTCCTGTCATGTTGCAGCCGAAAATCTCGGACACAGCCTTCCTAAAATGCTTCGTCTTGTGGATGAGTTTGGCGTAAAGCAGCTGATGACCGGTACCGGCGACACAGATGAAGATGCACTTAAAGAAACAGCCGCACTTTACAGACACATTGCAGATGAGCTTGCTTCACATGACGCAGAACTGCTTATCCACAACGGAAAGCCTGATATATCCTGCAAAGTGCACGGCAAGACCGCTTACGAATACCTGACGGATCTGTGCGAAGGCAAGGTGTTCATGCAGTTCGACACAGGCTGGTGTGCCCGCGGCGGAGAAGACCCCATGACGTTCATCCTGCGAAATGAAAACCGCATTAAATCCTTTCATTACAAAGACTTTGTCATGAGTAACCCCGCCGATACCGATGTCTGCATTGGCGACGGTACGCTGGATAACCCTGCTTTCATGAAGTGGGCGCTGTCAAAAGGAATTCCGCAGTACGTAGACGCTGACACATACACCAGTGTGCTGGATGATGCAGAGAAATCACTGCACTATCTTGAGAGTCTCATCTAAAGCAGGTGTTCTTCCTCAATAACTTTCAGGAAAATATCAAGCAGTTCCGGATCAAACTGAGTGCCGCGGCCTTTTTCAAGTTCCCCTAAAATGTAGTTCGGGTCACATTCTCCGCGGTACACACGCCGGTAACGCATGGCGTCGAATGAGTCTGCAATGCCGATGATGCGTGCCTCAAGCGGGATGTCTGTTCCCTCAAGCCCTGTCGGATAGCCGCGGCTGTCGTACCGCTCGTGATGGAACTTTGCGCCAAGCGCAACATTCGGAATAAGTGTCAAATCATGCAGTATCTCACCGCCAACGACCGTATGCCGCTTGATTTCAGCAAATTCTTCATCCGTGAGCCTGCCAGGTTTGTTCAGGACACTTTCGCGCACTGAGATTTTTCCGATATCATGAAGCAGTGCAATATTTCTGAGCTGGGCAATCTGCGTTTCAGTCCACCCGAGTTTTTTTGCTATCATGCATGAAAAATCAGCGACGCGGTGTGAATGCTGGCTTGTGTACTCATCCTTTGCTTCAACAGCATTACTGATGACGAGAATTGTCTTGAGCGAGATATCTGCCAGTTTCTCATGCTCTGTAAGTACATCCTTTTCAAGCTGCTCTTCAAGTTTCTTTATCTTGAACTGGTTATCATAATACACATACATGATAATGAAAGAGAAGACTGCCTGAATGGTAAGAATGACAAACAAAACACTTAAATAATTTGATGAATATTGAACCTTAAGAATTACCCTTGCCGCAGGAAAGAAACAGAAAACACCCTCAAAAACACAGAAATACAGCGAAATCATTATGCCCAATTTCATGCCGAGCAGATACATGGTCAGGCCCGGCAGTAAAAGCATCCAGGCGGCTCCAAAACCATTTCCGATACCTCTCAGGAATGTCATCGTGTACGCCCAGGACATCAATATTCCCATAAAAATGCGTGCCAGCTTCAGATTCTGCTGCTTTTTAGTCCAGATATAGAGAAGCGCTGTGACAATTGCAATAGATACTGTCCATATCGCCAGCCTGTATTCCTTAAGATATATTTCTATGCAAACACCCCAGAAGAAAATAATTGAAATGGTAAGAAGTGAATAACAGAAAACATTAAAAATCCGCTTTTCCTTTTTTGGAGTGTAGGGATTATCATTCAATAAATGTTTGAAATGCTGCAGTTTATTCATGTAAATCCTCCGCACACAGCTCAAGCATGACAGTGACTATTTCCGGATCATACAGAATGCCGCTGTTCTCAGTAAGTTCCTTCCGTATCTGCTCTAAAGGCACCTTTTCCCTGAAGCTTCTTCCATGCCTCATAGCGTCATAAGTATCTGCCACTGCCAGAATGCGTGCTTCAATAGGAATCTCATCCCCTTTAAGTCCATCAGGATAGCCTGAACCATTCCATGCTTCATGATGATGACGGATGACCGGCGAGATTCCCGGAATGTAATCAATGTCCTTGAGAATATCTCCCCCAATGACAGCATGTTGCTTTACCGTTTCGAATTCTTCATCCGTAAGTTCTCCAGTTTTGATGAGTATGTCATAATTCACGCCAATCTTTCCAATATCATGAAGCAGGGCAATATCATACAGCCTTTTCAGTTCACTTTCAGACCATCCAAGCCGACTGGCTATCCTGCAGCTGATGTCAGCAACGCGCTTGGACTGTTCACCCGTAAATTTGTCCTTTGCCTCTACTGCCTTGTTGATGGCGTAAATTGTCTGGAGCGAAATCTCGTTTACATTATCACGTTCTTCATCAAGCGCTTCCTGAAGCCGCTGTGCATAATCATCCTGATACTGCTGGCTTGATGCACTTTCATACGTAACAAAAAACGAAATCAGCAAATCACTGACATACATGAAGATATAGCGCAGGAACTGACCATCCGGATAAGGATAAGCCAACAATGACCGCAGCGCCGGGCTTGCTGCCAGCACAATGAAAAGCAGCAGAAACCACAGACACAGAATGATAGACGGCAAAATACCGAACATCATCATATTCAGCATGGGTAACGAAATAATCCAGAGCACACCTGCTGTGTCATTTGGTCCTGCATACACTGCATAGGTAAAAAGGATGCAGAAAAACGTGTTGTATATGATAATTGCCGGCTTTTCCTTTTTGGTAATGGTTGTATGAAGGGATATAGGAATATTGAGTATGAAGCAGCCAGCTATGAGCCAGCCGATAAACGTATTTCCCCGGTAAAAATTCATCAGCGACAGTAAAGGAAGTGCTGCTGTTGATGACCACTGCATTATGTTAAGCAGCAGGAGCTGTTTTTTCCCGCGTTCACCCCTGAACGGATTACGTTTTATGACAGACCATACATGTTTAAGCAGTTTCTTTGTTTCTTTTTTCATACTACCAACTGATGTTATTTATATTAATGCATCAAACGCAGGTTTTGGCTTTGCTTCACGGTCAAACAGAAGCGGCGCATCAGTACGTCCGGGAGACGGGAAATTGTTCTTCCAGCTGAAACGGTCGGTAATGCCCCACAGCACAACGTCTTTCAGGTAGCCTTTCTTTGCTTCTTTCCTGAAGCATTCAAAAAGCGCGCGGTACCGTTCCGCCTGCTCCTCCAGGAATCCGGCCGTGTATTCGCGCCGCGGATCCGGGTTTGAGAAGTCCTTATCAAGATATGCAGACACTTCCATCTCGGTCACAATGACATTAAGGCCGAGTTTACCGAAAAGCTCTATCGTCTCCTCAATCTCGCTGATTGGCGGGTTCTGAATATTGATGTGCATCTGTAAGCCGACTGTATCAACAGGAACACCGCGTGAAAGCATGCCCTTCACCAGCTCATACATGCCGCGACGCTTGCCCTCAATCATTTCAAGATTATAGTCGTTGATGACGAGGCTTGCTTTCGGGAACGCTTCCTTAGCCCAGAAAAAGGCCTTGTCGATGTACTCAGGTCCAAGAATGTCGAACCACTTGGACATATCAGCGCCGTCACGCAGCGTGAACTTCTTATCGGATATACACTCATTCACGACGTCAACAGAACACACGACATCACGATAGCGCTCGCCGACTGCGAAAATGTATTTCTTAAGGCGCTCCTCAAGCACCTCCTTACTGACCTTGTTACCCGCTCCATCCTCGAAAACCCATGCGGGAGACTGATTGTGCCAGACAAGCGTGTGCCAGCGGAAATCCTGTCCGTTTTCCCTACAGAACTTCACGTAGCGGTCAGCCATATCCCAATTGAACTCATCCGGCCCCTTGTAGATGGCATCCATTTTGGTAGCGTTCTCGGCGACAATCAGGTTGAAATGCGTCCGCGCAATATCCTCATCAGGCAGATGCCCGAGCTCTGGCGGAGGAAGCTCCGGGAACTTGAACCCGGCCGGTACACCCGGTGGAGGCGGCAGATTCTTCATGGCCTCAAAACGGGCCTTAATCAACTCATGCCGCTCAATCCGCTCCTCGTCAGACATCAGCAGCATATCACTAACCGCACATCCAAGGCGGAAATAATCTTTATATGCTTCAAAAAGACGGTTACTCATCAGAAGTTGCTCCCGTTCCAGCCCCAGTTCGCGGTGCCCCAGTAACTGACATAAACAGTATCCCCCGGAATGCCGGCAACTGCTTTCAGAATTTCGCATACTCTGGCGGTCATTTTGTCAGACTGACCTGCATCAACTGAGCCCAGCACCTTGATTTCGACATAAGCGCCCTTTTCAAGCCTGTTTCCGCCGAAATAGAGATCCTTTCCGTCATTAAGCTCTATCATCAGATAGCTTTCAGGCTTTCCCATAATGCTGATTGCCTTTCCAAGCTCCGTCTTAAGCACATCCCGCTTTGCATCGTCCAGTTTTACTGTTGTATCTACTTTAATCATTGGCATGATGATTTTCTCCTCTTTTTAAGTATACACCGATATTTGTCTGTACAGAAAGAAAAACCGGATTTACACTTGAATCATGACCACAAACGCACAACTCACACTATCCGCACGTCCATATGGCGGCGAAACTGAATATCTTTCACTCGAAAGCCAGCACCTGACTGCAGAGTTTTCCACAAGGGACAAACCAAAAAGCACAGCAATCACTTATTCAAAAGCAGACATTGCGGAACCAACTCCTGTCACCATCCGCATTACGAACACCGGCGACGACACATGGCGTGGTGTCATACGGATAGCACTCAAAGCCAACAGGACAACAAGCAATCCGCGTTTCTTTCTGCCGGGCTTCATGTACGGAACCAACCGCGGAGACGCCCCTCTGCTCGTCGACAGCAAATGCCCGCGCCTCCGCCCGAACAGAGAATTCCCGGCATCTCCCTGGTGGATGGTACGCAGCGACCGCCTTTCGCATCCATGTGCGTTTGTGTACGACGGCGGTGTCCTCACCGGATTTGCCGCAAGCCCGTATTTCGTCAACGTGAACTCACTCGAGAAAACCCAGTGGATGCCTTTTGATGCAAATCCATTCGCGCAGTACGCCGGTTTTGGCTGCTCACTTACTGACCGGACCGTCTGGTACACACTCGGCTATGAACACGCCCCGTGGATGTTCGTCGACAGCCACAAATACCACGACGCCGATCCGCTCGGTGACAATTGCTTCACGCTCGAATCTGACGAAACGGTTGAAGTGACCCTCTACACGTTCATTCTGTCCGGCGAAGATGAACGCGTTCTGCACAATGCCCTGAAGTGGACATACAACACCTTCCATCAGAACCCGCGCGTTGTTGCCACGCAGAAAGAAACCGTAAACGACATGGCAACCGCAATCGCCCGCGACGCCTGGATGTCACAAAATCACTCATACACATGCTTTGTCTTTGATCATAACGGCGAGTACGAGTACCGCATCCTGCCATCAATCTCCTGGACAAACGGTCTTTCCGCCGCAGTCCCGATGTTGATGTCTGCACATCGCCTTGACCGCAAAGATATCCGCGCACAGGCTCTGGATTGCATCGATTTCATTGTGGATAACTCGCTCAACCCCGCAAACAACCTGCCTTTCCTCGTTGAATCAGACGGCGTGTGGAGCAACCGCGGATGGTGGTACGAAAAGCAGAATACGCCAGGCCACGTCGCCTACCTCGTAGGACAGAGCACATATCTCATACTTAAGGCATACGAGTGGGAAAAGAAAGCAGGCATAGAGCATGACAGCTGGCTCAGATTTGCACGAACAGTCGTGAATGTGACTGAAAAGACAAGGAACAGCGACGGTGAATACCCGTACGTTCTTTCTGACAAAACGGGCGCAGGTGTAGAATACGACTCATTCTCAGGCACATGGCTGCTTGCTGCTGCCGCTAAACTTGCACTCGTTAAACGAACTTCAGTCCCACCGGATGGCAGTGTATGCAACATCGATATAAGCTCACTCATCGCATCCGCCGCTTACTACCACGATGCCTATATCCGCTACCAGCAGTGTTACGCGGGACCTCTCGACATCGATAAAAACATGGACTCTGAAGGCATCCTCGCGTATATCCGCGCAGTCCGCTGCCTGCATGAACTTACAGGGGAAGAGCGCCTGCTTGACTGGCTCCGCGATGCACTCTATTACGAATATACATTCAAGTTCTGCTATAACTCGCCCATCAAAGTACCGCCGCTGAGCACCATCGGCTGGTCAAGTACGGGCGGCAGCATTACGTCCGTCGTAAACCCGCATATCCACCCTATGTCCTCAAGCATCCTCGATGAAATGGCATACTACCTGTCACACCGTGACGACCCATACATCCGAAGCCGCATGGAAGACACACGGGCATGGAGCTGCCAGTGTCACATGATCCGCGATGACGAGTTCGGCTACGGACGCAAAGGCTGGATGAGCGAACGTTTCTGTCACAGCGAAGGCCTGCTCACAGAAACGTACCCCGACGGCAGCCCCGCAAGCACGTGGTTTGCCCTGATGCCCTGGGCATGCGGAAGCATCCTGGAAGGACTTACCGGCGATTTGTGGGTAGAATAGCAGAGAAAGCATAACCCAAAGCTCAGGTTATCCTTCGTAGTCGAAAATCTGCTGGTCGTCGGGCAGCCAGAACCAGTACTGCGTACCGCGCGGAACCCATAGAGTTGTGTCCACCCACATCGGTGCGGTAAGCGAAACGTGCAGCCAGACGCCGCCGTCGCCAGCTACATCCTCGCGCGGGCCCACTTCGAGCACGCGCACTTTCATGCCGCCTTCGTGATTGATGGCGTTATACAGTACCGGCTTGTCAAAACCCTGCTCGTCACGCAGTTCGTGCTCGCACATAACGCGGAAAAAGTCGCCTTTCTTGATGGAACGCTGCTGCACTGCATCAACGTCGAAAGACAATCCTGGTGTAAGCGGTATATCTTCTGGAAAAAGTACCATGGAACTGCAGATGAAAACTAAGAGAATAAATATCTGAATGACCGGTTTTCTGCCCATTTTCAATAACCTAAAGCTTGGGTTTCGCATTTAAGCGGTCTCAGTACCTACTTTCTGATGCCCTCAATGGCGGCATCTACGACATCGTACAGCTCAGGACAGGTTGCGTCGTTCAGGATTGCCAGGCGGAAAATAGCAGACTCAATCAATCCGTAGAACATCTCATTAAGTGTCTTTACGCTTTCCTGACGGAACTCGCCCGCCTTCTGACCTGCAAGGAATACCTGCGTCATATAGTGCCGCATGCGCACGACACGGCGGCGTACACGTTCTCCCGAGTCCTTTCCTGCCTTCTGCAGACTGATCAGATACGGCAGCAGTACGTTGAACAGCTTTTTATTCGCCTCACATACCTGAAGTACGGCGTGCAGCATCTTCTCAAGCTTCTCTGCGTTCGTGATATCCTCTGCCAGAATCTCTTTGAGTTCCGTATCAAGACGCTCAATCAACTGCTTGATGCTGAACTGGAAAATCTCGCGCTTGTTCTTGAAATAGACGTAGAGCGTCGTGCGTGTAATGCCGCAGCGGTCTGCAATCTTCTGATAGGTAACGTCCTCGTATCCTTCTTCAACGAAAATATCGAGTGATTTGTCCAGAATTTCGCTCTTTCTTTTGTCATGTTCAACAACTATAGCCATTATTCATATCCTCCAGATTTCACCAATTCAGACGGATGTAATCATCTCTTCGTGTACATGTAGAAACACGTGTCCAGATTGCCGCATTTGATGTTTCTGCGCGCTGTTGCCGGCTTTCCGATTGACTCCTCGAATGTCTTCTGGGATGTGATGAAACCCATATCCCAGCCTGCAAACGCATCAAAAAGCTGATGCATGTCGCTGTACAGCTCGATTGCCTGCTCCTCGTCGCCGATACGTTCTCCGTAGGGCGGATTTCCCAACAGCAGACCGTTTTCGTACGGCGCTTCTATGTCGCGGAAATCTGCCTGCTCGAAATCGGGCCGCTGGATACGCTGGTCACTGCCAATAAGCTGCAACGCGCGCCCTGCCGTAACACAGGCATGTTCTGCATTAAGGCGTGAACGTGCAACAGCTGCTGCATCAATATCCGTGCCGGTAATGCGCGCTTCACAGTCAGGCCGTATCTTCGCCGCTTCCTGTTTCCTGATTTCGACCGCCATCTCCTGATTGTAGATTGGCAGATTCTCCAAAGCAAACCGCCGCCCGAATCCCGGAGCAACGTTATACGCGAACATAGCCGCCTCAATGGCAATTGTTCCTGAACCGCAGAACGGGTCGTGAAGCGGGGTCTTGCGTCTCCAGCACATCAGCTGAAGCAGTACGGCGGCTGTCGTCTCGCGGATTGGCGCAATACCGCCGTCCGTGCGATATCCACGCTTATTGAGCGGATTTCCAGACAAATCAAGCAGCACCTCCACCTGGTCTTTTTCCAGGTAGACGCGCACATCCGCCTCTTCGCCTGTTTCCGGCATTGATGACATGTGCCATACCTGCCCAAGCTTCTTGTAGATAGCCTTGAGCACCATTCCCTGAATGCTGTGTTCCGAATTGAGCTTTGACTTGTACGTGCGGACCTTGTCGACCACAACATGAGTATCTTTCTTGAAATAATCCTGCCACGGAGCCGCCATGACGCCTTCAAACAGCGCGTCGAAATTATCCGCATGAAAACTGGTGACCTGCAGATACACTCTGTCAGAGGTCCTCAGACACAGATTGGAGCGGAACATACCGCTTTCCTCACATGTGTAGGTGACACGTCCGGGAGCGTTTGAGATGGGCTTGTAGCCAAGCATTTTGATTTCATTTGCGAGCACTTTTTCAGCGCCCACTGCACATAATGCTGTTAATGTAAGCATGATGACAGAATAACACTTTTTGCCGAAATGTGCTAGAAAAAACGGATGATGCCGTATCTTAGCGGATGAGCCGGAAACGCCTACTGCAGTGCGATGCCCTGCATTTCCTGAATTGAGGTATATCCCTTACGTTTCATGAACTCCCGGAGCCCGTCTACGATGCGGTTCATGCACTCCGGGTCAGCGAACGTCGCGGTGCCCACTTCAATGGCGCTTGCACCTGCCATGATGAACTCGACTGCATCCTGCCACGTACTGATTCCACCCAATCCGATGACCGGAATCTGCTCTTCAGGCGGCAGTGTTTTCATTGACTGACATACGTCCATGACCATACGGAGCGCAATCGGCTTAATTCCAGGGCCTGAAAGTCCCGCACGGATGTTGTCAAACACCGGACGACCCGTCTCTATGTTAATTGCAGTCGCCTGGAATGTGTTCACGAGACTGATGGCATCGGCACCCGCTTTCCTTACGGCATGTGCAACCGCAATAAGATCAGGTGCGTTTGGCGACAGTTTCACGACAAGCGGTTTTGCAGTCGCAGCACGTACGGCGGCTGTTATC
>JAZUFS010000349.1:0-2033 GCA_045640805.1 Treponemataceae bacterium | reverse complement strand
CATCCGTCTTGAACGGCGTCATGTGCTTTGGAGCCTCACCGCGGCGGCCGTATATCATGTCATCACCGCCCATCGTAATGATGACGAGCCCGGAAGCAGTCTCAGAAAGCTTACCGAACGCCTGTTCGGCAGTCTCACCCTTGTAATGGTTGGCCAGACATTCCGCTTTTGAAACGATGTTCACCGCCGCATGCTGATGAAGATACTCCGTGTGCGGGCAATCTATCGTGACGTAAGGCTTGTTATGTTTTACGCAGAGCTCCGCGGCAGTCTGGCTTGCTTCAAGAAAGAACGGGTCTACGCCACAGACTTTCGCCGCTTCAATATCCGCTTCCTTAGGCATGTTCCACGGATGATGCGCGCCTTCCTGGTACAGCGACTGAAAAAAGCCGAGCGGCGTGCGCGAAAGACCGTCTACAATGACGTAATCCATAAGGCCCGCGTAATCCGGGTCGAAAAAGAGAGATGACAGGTCGACACTCTTGTCAGCGTAAAAGGCACGGAGCATGGGTGCGACTTCAGTTCCGATATGCGTGCCGTCAATCTTCACGCCCGCACCGAGAGAGGCAAGAACAGTCGCAGCCGTGCCGGTCTCGCCGCCTGGCAGAAAATACTTTGCAGAAAGCTCAGAGTAAGAATCAGGCTTTGGAAAGCCGTCGCGTACATAAAAGGAATGCGTGCCAAGAATCTGGCCGTGCATGTAAATGTCTGTCATTTTCATACTTCTCAGTATACAATGGAATTCAGAGCGGGTGCGCGCATTTCAGCAAAAAAAGTCGAGTACGCGCTCTTCAAGGTGGCTATACTGAGCTCATGATACGTGATTTGACGTCTAAAGTGGAAGCAGTCCAGAAAATGCAGGATTACATCGCCGCACATCAGGATGAGGAAATCAACCTGAAAACGCTGTCTGATGCTGCCTGCTACTCACCCTGGTACTGCTACAGAATCTTCAAGGAACTCACCGGGCTTTCGGTAAGCGATTATGTCAGACGGCTCAAACTGACGGAAGCGGCACGTCGTCTCAAGGATACGGACGCGAAAGTAATTGATGTCGCGCTCGATTCCGGTTTTGAAAGCGTGGACGGCTTTCAGCGTGCCTTTTACCGCGAGTTTGGCGTCAACCCGGGAACATACGCCACGAATCCCGTTCCGGTTCCGTACTTTCTGCCCTACGGCGTCAAGTTCACGCGGAAAGGCCGCCCGGAAGCAGCACATCCGGATGCTGCTGATGGCGGTAATCAAGGAGATAACATGGAAACAAAGAACATTTTCATTCAGCTAATCAAGAAGCCGGCGCGCAAGGTCATCATAAAGCGCGGAGAAAAAGCAACAGAATACTTTGCGTACTGCGAGGAAGTCGGCTGCGATGTATGGGGAATCCTGACATCAATGGACAACAGTCTTGCCGGAGAACCGGTGTGCATGTGGCTGCCTGAAAAGCTCCGCGCGGGAAAAAGCGAGTACGTGCAGGGCGTTGAAGTACTGCCCGATTACAAGGGCACCATACCCGACGGCTTTGATGTCATCGACCTGCCTGCGTGCGACTACCTCATGTTCCAGGGCGAACCGTTCAGGGAAGAAGACTTCGAGGAGGCAATCCGCGCCATGTGGGAAGCTGAAAAGAAGTACGATCCGTCTGTCATCGGCTTCACGTGGGACAAGGAGAACCCGCGCTACCAGCTTGAACCGCGCGGCGACCGCGGCTACATCGAACTGCTGGCCGTAAAAGCAAAGTAGCGCAGGTCTACCCGCCCGTCAACAACTTCGACACCTTCTCTGCGAAGCATTGCTGCCTGAATGGCGGGGCCGCCGAGGGCGTATATCTTCAGTTCAAGGGAAGTCATATCAGTTCACGTATTTTGCAAGAACAGAGAACAATTCCTTTAAATCCAGCGGCTTCGCTATGTGACTATTCATACCGGCTTCAAGAGCTTTCTGCTTATCCTCAACAAATGCATTGGCTGACAGAGCAATAATGGGAAGACTTGAATCAGGATACATTTTCCTTATGGCTTTGGCGGCATCGTATC
>JAZUFS010000348.1:0-2191 GCA_045640805.1 Treponemataceae bacterium | reverse complement strand
CTTCAGGAGCGATGTGTTCCAGAATGCGGACCAGGTCAGGGCGTACATGAAGGAACATCCGTGCGTACAGTACGAAAAACTTGCAGGATATATGGAAACGTCGTTCTGTTCCCCTGTACTGAAGGATGCGTTCCTGCTCTGGATGTTCAGCACATCAGCCTGCATCCGCGGCCATATCCACCTTAACTGTGTTGATATCCGCACCGCCTTCAGCATGTTCACACGCTACTACAGCGGCACCTATGACAGAGAGAAGGAGTTCCCGCTGTCAAGACTGATTATCCGGAACACCATCCTGACCATCATTCTTTTCAAGCTTTCAACGCTCTACTATGGCCTGAGCGACATACTTATCGTCCTGGCACTTGTCATCACCCCGGTGGAGCTGATCATCGCGCTTGTCCTTGAAAAAAAGGCACCGTCCTGTGTATGACAAACGCCATACTTCCCTTTGATTCAATGAACAGCCTGATTCCGATTGACGAGATATAGCATACCAGCTTTTAATCGTCAAATATCAGCAAGTGAAGGTTTACTCCAGAACCTTCTCAATCTCGTCCAGAATAAGCAGATCTGCTGGCAGCCAGTTGACTGAGTGAAGTGTCTCTTTCGTGAGCCAGCGGGCGGCCTCGTGCTCAAGCAGGGTGAGCTTGCCGCTTACAAGCGAGCAGAGGATGCAGTGCATGGTCAGGTGGAAAGCGGGGTAGTCGTACTCAACGATGTCCAGAACTCTTTCGGCTTTCACCTCAGATGCCAGTTCTTCGCGGATTTCGCGGACAATGCACTGTTCTGGAGTTTCTCCAGGTTCAAGCTTGCCGCCAGGGATTTCCCATCCATCCTTGTAGTCGCCATACCCGCGCTGTGTCGCGAAAACTTCTTTTTTATGTGTCTCAGGATTCTCTCGGACAATGACTGCGCCGCTTACTGTAATCTGCTTCATACAGGATATGATACACCATTTTGGGGAAGGTTTTCAAAAATCCCGCTTCCGACGGTAATAATACTGTATGGAGGAAACGCAAGAGAGATTTTACTATTGACAAATACTCCCGTACCGCGTTAGTATTATGATACGAAGTTTTTCAGATTCAGAAACAAAACTGATTTATCTGGGAATACGGAGTCGTAAACTTCCTGCTTCCATCCAGAATGTTGCAAGACGCAAATTGAGAATGTTGGAAGCAGCACATGTGGTAGAAGATTTACGGATTCCACCGGGAAATCGTTTTGAAAAATTATCAGGTAACCTAGAAGGTTTTTATTCGATAAGAATAAACGACCAGTGGCGCATAGTATTCACTTTTATAGACGGAGGTGCTGAGAATGGCAGAATTGCAGACTATCACAAATGAAGCATTAAAGAACTGGCACCCAGGTGAGATTCTTAAAGAAGAATTTCTTGTACCGATGCACATTTCTGCTTACCGTCTTGCTAAGGAAATCAATATTCCCCAAACGAGAATTTCTGAAATAATTCATGGCAGGCGTGCAATCTCCGCTGATACCGCAATCAGATTTTCCCGCTTTTTTGGAACAACACCGGAATTCTGGCTTAATCTTCAGAATCTGTATGATCTTGAAGAAGAACAGAGAAAGAAGGCTGCTGAGTTTGATTCAATCAGGCAGTATGCTTCAGCGTAAATAATATACCGGCTTTTAATCGTCAAATAATTTTAACGGGACAATATATGTCCCTTGACTCATCTCATACTGAATCCATAAAGCTGGAAACGGCATACACGGAGGTTAAGTATGATGACACAGGATGGAGAAAAAGTGCTCTGCATGGAGACGGGAAAGGTCTGCTACACGGAACGTGAGGCTGGCATCGTCATGAATAAGGCCAGAAAACATGTTTATGAAGGTCACATGAAGATGCACAAGGAACACTATGCGAACTCAAAGGATATCCCGCGCAGGAAATACTGGTGCAAGGCGTGCGGATTCTACCATGTGACGCATATGAGCCGTTATCTTGGGGATGAGCGTATCTTTTACAGGGAAGAAGAGTTCTATAAGGAATATTCCAGGAAAAGAGCTCTGGCATAAGGGGATAGGAGGAAGGGGAGGTCTCCCCTTGCGCTCCGAAGTCCTCAGCCGCAGGCGGCTTCCGGTCTTCTGCGCTATCCCCTCAGCGGGGGCTCCCGCGCCCCCGCAACGCCCCTGAGCTCCCTATGTTTTTTTAAGCTTT
>JAZUFS010000347.1:0-3827 GCA_045640805.1 Treponemataceae bacterium | reverse complement strand
CCATCTTGACCTTTCTGAAGATTTTGACAAAATCGTCAAGGAAATTCTTTCTACATTTGAGGCTAATTACAAGATAAAGACTGAACTGTTAATTGCCTCTGACAATCTTTCCTCACTTCACCAGGACATTCAGCTGGAATTCCTCCGCATCCTGCAAGAAGCGCTCAGCAATATTGCACGTCACGCAAATGCCACATCAGTCACCGTCAAGTTCGTCGATGTAATGGACAGCCTAAAATTCATAATCAGTGACAATGGTGTTGGTTTCACACTTGATGATGTAGATAAGAAAAATGAAGAAGACTCTAATACTCACTATGGTGTGAATAACATTCAGGAACGGGTAAAACAGCTTGGTGGCACAGTAGAATTCCTGAATAAGGGAGGAGCAACAATTGCAATTACCATTAAAAATATTATTCATTGACGATCACGAAGGGATGAGAGACAGTCTCGGCTTCCTTCTTGAGCATAGAAATCCAGGTTTGAAGATTTACGCAGCAGGAAACATAAAAAAGGCAGTTATGTACCTGAAAGCTAATCCTGATATCAGTATTGCCATTGTCGACCTTAACCTGAACGGAGAAAACGGTCTGGCAGGCATACAGGAATATCGGGCAATCAATCCTGACATTAAGATAATCGTCTATACCATGTTCAATGACCCCATTCACATTGAAGACTCACTTAAAGCTGATGTACAGGGATACATCACAAAAGATATGGGTGTTGAAGACATTGAAAAAGCAGTTAATTCTGTAGCAGAAGGCAACATCTACTATAGTGCTGATGCTCAGAAAATCATGTATAGCATGTTCCACAAAAGCAGTATATCATCCGACACCAATAAAGATAAACAGCAGATTTCATGTAATACCAATAACATGACGATGCAATTGTTCTCTAATTACAAAGCACTCACTAAAAAAGAACAGGAAGTATTCGTTTTGCTCGCAGAAAATAATGATATTTATCAGGTAGCAGAAGCACTCAAGAAATCTGTCAAAACAGTACAGAACCAGAAATCAGCCATCTACCAGAAATTGAATATCAAAGACAGGCTGGAACTGCTTGAAACGGCAAAAATACTTGGAGTCATAATATGATTTTTTCAGATACGGCAAATACAAAATCTGGCAGCTGGAAAGACAAACTCACTATACGCAACTTCATCTTCACTATCTGTATCCTGATTATTGCCCTGTTTATTAATTGCACCGGTTCAATTTTCGCTACAAACATCACTTTTCCACTGTACCTTGATTCAGTGCTCACTATTGGTGTTACCGCTATGGCAGGGCTTTTTCCCGGAATTCTTTGTGCCATCCTTTCAAACGGACTTCTCACATTCCTTGATTACACAATGTTGCCATTCATGACATGCCATATTATTACAGCTGTCCTCGCCTGGCTTGTATTCAGAAACGAAGACAGAAAGAACAGCAGGCTTTCTTTGCTGGAACGAAAAACGTCATATGGTATTGAAGTATTTCTGTGGGCAGGTCTCTGGAGTGCGTTAAGCAATGGCATTCTTGGAAATATCATTGCAGACACCCTTTTTGGAGCACGCGTCAACAGACAGAACGCAGAATGTACCGTTCAGGGAATTTATATTGTTACCCGCGACATGTTATTCTCAATCTATTTTGCAGGTTTTATAGAAAACATAACTGATAAAATGCTCAGTGCAACTGCCAGCTTTGGTTTCTATGAAATTGGCAGAAGAATTTACGAGAAGACATTCCGAAAGACACTGTAGCATGGTATACTGTAAGTATCATTTTCAGGAGTATATACAATGAAATTTAACCACAAGACCGCAACATGCCTCATTTTAGTTATCCTTGCAGCAGTAACACTTACGTCATGCAAACCTAAAAGCTATGGAGATTTCAAGGTTGTCCAGAGTAAGTCAGTTACAGGCGATTATATAATCCTTCCAGCTTTGACAATAGATGAAGATGCTATTGCAATTACCGCAAATCCAGACAAGACATATCACGTTCCTCTGCTCTATTACAAGGCAGTTGAAAAAAAACTGGCAGACTTAGCGGTTAAATTCAACGATTTTTCCACAGGTATCACATCTGCAGAATGCGATGCACAGTGGGATTTATTCTACGATGATTATGGTTCAGGCCTTTTCACAGATGAAAAAGCAAAATCTTCATATTACGCAATTATAACTGACCTGCTGACAAAACAGGAAGCACATAATGCAGAAGCCTCTGCTTTCTACAACGAATTTGAAGGTTTTCAGGATATCCTGACAGATATCGTTTGGGATTTTTTGGAATCACTTACTGATGTATACGATTACGCAAACAAGAAAGACAGCTGGACAGAATCCCATGAAGAACTGTTCACAGAAGGTCTGGCCGCTGAAGCACAGGGAATGAAAATCTGGTTCCCATCTGTATCATTCATCAGTTCATTTGAAGAAAAGACCGGTCCATATATTGAAAACCCATGGATTCCAGACTGGGAAGACCTCATTTCCCTGATGACAGATCTCAACAACAATTATGCCAATGATCTTATTACTGTAGACAGTTCTGATCCAGATGAAATCGAAGAGATGTCAGATTATTACTATGATCTGTATAGTGAACTCGAAGATATCTGGTACGAACTGCCTTCCATTGAAAAGTATGAAGAACAATATGATGCCCTTACCGACAAGTTTTTTGTAATTGACGATAAGGCAGATGATATGTGGGACAAAGCCTACGACGCATATTGGGACTCATACTGGGATTATTACTGGTATTAATTTACACTGAATTGTCCCAAAATCTTCAGGGGGATATATCATGAAAAAGGTTTTCTCGGTTATTCTGGCGCTGCTTTTTGGCATTATGCTGCTTGCAACACTTTGCCTCGGCATCGTCCAGAAGTACGTCTCATTCCAGACAATCATTGACTTAAGCAAGGAACTCACAAAGGCCACCATTACAGAAGCACCTTCTACAGGTCTGTATCATCCAGGAAAGAGCATTGTAGTTCCTACCCAATACACCATTGATACTTCCGGGTTCGATCCTTCCCAGATAGATCTTTCCTCATTTTCGTCTGAGTCGTTCGACATAGATTCTCTCATCGGCCAGTTTGCAGGTGACGCAGATATAGATTACGAATTTGTCGGAAAGATTCTTGAAGATGAAGATACTGTCGTATTTATAGACTATTTTTTTGCCGAACTTTTTGAGTATGAGACAGGATTCACATCAGAACTCAACTTTGACGTAAAAAAGATAGAAACTTTCGTCAACAAAACAATTGATAAATATGAAGAATACTCCGGTGAAACAGTAGATAGGACAGGCTTATCTGAAACAATTTTAACTACCGTCGAAATGACAGTTCCAGAAATAGCAGCCGCTTTAGATGAAAACAAAAAAGAAAACCAGGCATCTTTTGAAGCATTTCTACCTGTCATTAAAATACTTCAGCCTGAAACACTCTGGTGCGCGATTGGTATTTGCGTGGTACTCATACTTCTCATTCTGCTCATAAACCGTAATGTAGCAGCGTGGCTCAAATGCATCGGTTTACCAGCCATCATCGTCGGACTGATTCTTTTCGTCGCAGTCCTTATCGCATTCGCCATAATTCCAGACGCATCCACACTCGCCATTCTGACAGGAATACCGGCGTCTTTTTCTTCACCTGTAATGTCCCTCGTAACAATGATCTTAATGACATTCCGTTCAACCGGCATTCTGACAGCAATAACAGGAATTGCACTGCTTGTTGCTGGCTGCATAATGGGAAAAAAGAACGCAACTGCAGTTGTTGACAAACAAGAAGTTTCTGAAGAATAGAAT
>JAZUFS010000346.1:0-1784 GCA_045640805.1 Treponemataceae bacterium | reverse complement strand
GAAATCCGGACCTGCTGCTTCTCGATGAGCCTACGAACGGTCTTGACCTTGAGTCAATCAACTGGCTTGAAGACTTTCTGCTCGAGTTTGAAAACACGGTCATCGTCGTAAGCCATGACCGCCACTTTCTGGACACTGTCTGCACCTATATCTGCGATATCGACTACGGAAAGATCAGCCTGTTCAGCGGCAACTACGACTTCTGGTATCAGATGAGCCAGATCATGCAGCGCCAGGCTAAGGACCAGCAGAAGAAGCGCGAAGAAAAGATGAAGGACCTGAAAGAGTTCATCCTGCGTTTCGCTTCAAACGCTGCAAAGAGCAAGCAGGCTACAAGCCGCAAGAAGATTTACGACAAGCTCGCACTTGAGGAACTGCCTGTCACAAGCAGAAAGTTCCCGTTCGTCGGTTTCCAGCCTGAGCGCGAAATCGGCAACAACGTCCTTACCGTAAAGGACATCAACTACAGTGTAGAAGGCATCCAGCTGCTGAAAAACTTCAACCTGACCGTAAACAGAACAGATAAAATTGCGTTCGTCGGTCTTGAGCACAAGAGCAAGTCAGCTTTCTTCGACATCATTACCGGAAACGTAACGCCAGATTCAGGCGAAGTCTTCTGGGGACAGACAGTCAAGCACACCTACATGGGCATTGACAATTCAAAGTATTTCCAGAACGACATGAACATAACAGACTGGCTCCGTCAGTACTCACCGGAACAGGATGATGCGTACGTACGCGGTTTCCTTGGCCGCATGCTTTTCAGTGGCGATGAGTCACTGAAGCCGGTAAAAGTCCTTTCCGGAGGTGAAAAGGTCCGCTGTATGCTTTCAAAGCTCATGCTTTCGGGAGCAAACTGCGTCATCCTTGATGAGCCTACAAACCATCTTGACCTGGAAGCAATCACATCACTTAACGAAGGTCTTGTACGCTTCCCTGGCGTCGTCCTGTTCAACAGCCACGACCACGAGTTCATCTCATCTATCGCAAACCGCATCATCGAAATCACACCAGGCGGAATCATTGACCGCATGATGAACTTCGAGGATTACCTGAAGGATGAGCAGGTCAAGGAACTCCGCATGCAGTACTATGCAGGCTGCGGAAAGAAGATCAAGTTCAATATATGATCAGGAATCTGGTATTCGATATGGGGAACACTATTTTTCAGTGGGCCCCCGAACACTTCATTGATGTGGTAGGTGTCACGGATAAAGAAGACCGTGCCGCCCTTCGCCGTATCATCTATGATTCACCGGAATGGCAGCTGACTGACTGGGGCTTTTACTCAGAGGATGAGATGACAGCCCTGGCAGAAGAACGACTGCCTGAACATTTGAAAAAATACGCCCGACCGCTTGTCTGCGAGTGGGATAAGCCTGAAATTCTTCCTGTACCGGGGATGGCTGACCTTATTTACAAAGCAAAGAAGGCTGGCTACAAGATTTACCTGCTTTCAAATGCCGGCAGCCGCCACAGCGAGTATTGGCCACGCATGCCGGCCTCAGACGCTTTTGATGGCGTGGTCGTGTCCGCGTACCTGAAGCTGCTGAAACCGGATCCGCGCATTTACGAGCATCTGCTCACCAAGTTCAGTCTTAAAGCGGATGAGTGCCTGTTCATTGACGACCTCGTCATCAACATAGCAGGCGCAAAGTTCTGCGGACTCAACACGTACCTGTTCGACGGAGATGCCGCCAAGCTTGACGCGTATATTTTTAAATAAATACAGATGTGCGTGAGCGGGAGCCGCAGAGATACACACATGCGTGAACGGGAGCCTT
>JAZUFS010000345.1:0-4126 GCA_045640805.1 Treponemataceae bacterium | reverse complement strand
AAAGGAAAAGTGGATGACAGGCAAGGAAGCCGTTGACCTTGGATTTGCTGACAATATTCTTGAAGATGAAGCAGAGGTTAAGGTTGAAATGTCAGCCAACAAGAAGGTGCTGATGGTAAACGGAATCAAGCATGATTCTGCATACTTCAGCGCTATGCCGGACTTTCCGGTTCTGAAACCGGCAAAGCCTAAAAACAGTGCAAAACCGACTAACAAGCCGGATGCAAATACAATTCCTAAGAAGGAGGATAAAAAAATGACAATTGAAGAACTCAGAGAACAGCATGCAGATCTTGTTACAGAGATTGAAAATGCTGCAAGAGGCTCAGTAGACGTTGCTGCAGCAGTAGCGGCAGAACGTGCAAGAATTGCTGACATTGACTCAATTGCTGCATCCATTCCGGATCAGACAATGGTTAATGAAGCAAAGTACGGCGAAACCGCTTGTACAGCACAGGAACTCAGTTTCCGTGTACTTCAGAACTCTGCAAAACAGGGTGCTCAGTTCCTCACAGCAATGCAGGCTGACAATGCCGCATCAGGAACAGCAGGAGTTGGTGCCGCTCCGGTAAACGGTGCAGAACCAACAGATTCAAAGGCAGCAGACGAAGCAGAACTCAAAGCTGTATTCGATGCTTTTAATAAGATGAAAGGGGTTAGAAAGTAATGAGCAAGAGACTTGATGAAGTTATTGAAACACCAAAGCCGGACAACCTTTTTGCTGGCATTCAGGATGCAGAAGTATTCAGTGTTTCACTCACAGGCGGTCAGGGCATTCTCAAAAGAGGCACTGTACTCGCACTTAACAACGGCGCTTATTCAGTACTTGGTACAGCTACAACAGGCAAGGCAAACGCAATCCTTTCTGATGATGTAGATACTGGCCTTGGTGAAAGCGCTGAAGAAGATACAGTTAATGCTGTAGCTTACAGAACAGGCCATTTCAACGGCAACGTCCTCATCACAGAAGACGAATATGAAATCACAGCAGCTGACAAGGAAGCTCTCAGAGTAGCAGGCATCCTTCTTTCAGATGCAGTTTAATAAGAAAGGAGACATGTATCATGCCAGTTAATTTTTTTGATACACACACACTTCTTGCAAGTGTTGAAGAAATTTCACCAGTAAGACGTTTCCTTCTTGACAGATACTTCCCGACAAATACAGCTTCTGATGTATTCGCTACATCTGACGTACTTGTTGAATACAAGAAGGGCACAAAGAAGGCTGCTCCATTTGTAGCACCTCGTAAGAACGGCATCGCTGTTCTCCGTGACGGCTACTCAATGAAGAGATTTACACCTTCACACATCGCTCCAAAGAGAACACTTTCTATTGATGAACTCAATAAGAGAGGCTTCGGCGAAGCACTTTACAGCAATCTTACACCTGCTCAGAGACAGGGCGTTATGATCATGAACGACCTTTCAGAGCTTAAGGACATGAACACAAGACGTAAGGAAGAAATGGCCGCTCAGGTAATGTTCACAAACGCTTGTGTTATGAAGGAATATGTTGACGACCTCGGCAACTACGAGGAAAAGGAAGTTCGCTTCTATGATGAAGTAAAGAACCCTGCAACATACACACCTTCAGCAAACTGGTCAACATCTGAAGCTTCTGGTAAGCAGATTATTACTGACCTTGCTGCAATGGCAAAGATGCTTACATCACGCGGACTCCCTGCAACAGATGTTATCGTTGCTCCTGATGTAGCTGACGTAATCCTCAACAACGAATGGATTCTTAAGCTTATGGACAACAGACGTCTTGAAATCGGCGGTATCGCTCCGGAAGAGCTTCCAAGCGGCGCAACAAAGATTGCTCGCCTTAACTGCAAGGGCAGAATGCTCGACATCATCTCATACGACGAAGAGTATGAAGACGTTGACGGCTCAATCAAGCCTTTCGTACCAGCAGGAAGCATCTGTGTAACAGCTGCAGCCGCAGGCCGTACAGTATACGGTTCAGTAACACAGCTTGAACAGGCTGACGGCGAATTCCACACATACGCAGGCGTTGATGTACCAAAGTACACATCAGACGCAACATCAAACCTCAGAGAAGTAATGCTCACAACAGCTCCTCTCTGCATGCCAAACAACGCTAATCCGTTCGTAACAGCAAAGGTTAAGTAATCGGAGGTATATATGTCAAGAATCAGAGTAATCTGCGGTACAGTTGGCATATTCAGCGATGGAGTGTTTCAGACAAGAACATCTGCAGACGGATTCTTTGACGTATCCGATGAAACTGCAGAGAGATTTGTTGAAAGAGGCGTCGCTGAGTACGCAGACAGCAAAGCTGAAACTGTAGAAACAGTGGTACACGAAGAACCGGAACAGGAAGAAAGCTCAGACCTCTCATCAATGACGAATTCAGAACTCAAAAAGATGGCTGAAGAACTTGGCGGCGATGCAAGTCACTGCAAAAACAAGGCACAGCTCATTGCTCTTGTTGAAGAGCTCAGCGCTGATTCTGATGAAGACGATGAACTCCCTCCTGTCTGGTCTGCCGCTGATCCTGTATAAGGAGGAAATGCAATGATCAGAATTATCAAGGGAACATACGGTCTCAGGGTTGAAGGCAATATCATTCCTATGGGACCCGGCTCAGAACCGTTCTCAGTGGATAAGGACAGGGAATCTGAGCTTGTCAGCGCGGGAATCGCTGAATATGTAGAAGTTGAAACTCCTGTTGTTGAGGAACCTGCTGAAGCAGTTGAAGAAACAGCGGAAGTGGAAGCTGCTGAAGAACCTGTCGAGAGACAGGAAAGACCGTACAGAAACGGCAAAAAGCACAGAAGATGACATTCAAGGAACAGATTGAAGCTGACAGAGATGCGGTGTTCCTTAACTTCGATGAATTCGGAGAGTATCACCGTATTGAAGGCAAGAAGGTATTGTGCGTAGTGGACAACGACAAGCTTGCCGAAGCAAATCTGACACAGAAAATGAAAGGTCAGATTCTTGAAATGGTGGAGGCTGACTTGCTTGTTATTGCCAAAGTGGAAGACCTGCCGCCAAATCTCGCAACCGGTAATAATATCAGATATGATAACAAGGAAATGATTATCAAGTATTCCTCAGTATCGATGGGAATTGCTGAAATTGCCCTTGCGCAGAACAAAGTATTTTAAGGAGGATATCAGATGCTTACAGATACGATACAGACAGTTACTGACTGGCTCACCAAGAATGTGTGCAGTAAGCTTGAAATGAAGCTTCCGGACGATTATAAGAACGACAACGAATATGGTGTCAGACGTGTTCATCCGGTTGCATTTCCTCTTTTCGTTCCGGGAAAAGACAGATTACCTCCAAAGGTTCCCGCTCCTGTTCCGTCAGTATGCGTTCAGCTGATGGAAGGAAGTGATGACCTCTTCAAAAGAGAGAGAACACTTGAGCTCAGGCTTGTACTTGCAAGCTGGAATCGGGGAACACATGGAGATGAAATGTACTGGCCTCGGAAAATCAAGGAAGGACTCATAGGCTATAATTATTTTGTCAAGGACGATGAAGAACTTCAGACCTATTCCAGAAACATGGAGGGATGGAAAGAATCCATGAATTTTCAGGATTCTGTCATCAGCGCACTTGAGAAAACTGAGTTCATAGCAGACTGCCGGCTTGTCAAAGAAGAAGGAATCAAATTCGGTTTATTCGTCGAGGACGGCGACATCTGCGACTATTACCCATACTGGCATAGCTGGATTACATTCCGGCTTCAGACCGGCCTTAAACAGATAAGTCCGGCAGACTATTCAAAATATTTATAATAGGAGGAATTAATCATGGGTTACAAACATGGTACTTATGGTGAGATTACAAACAGTGCAGTTGCTTCAACAGCTCAGAGCGCAACAGTGGCTGCATACGTTGGTACAGCTCCTGTAAACCTCGTGAGAGGATTTGCTGATGCTGATGTAATCAACACACCAATCAAGCTCACTAACATGAACGATGCAACAAGCAAGCTCGGAAACGCGGCTGACTGGGCATCATTCACACTTTGTGAAGCTTTCGCACAGCACTTTGAAGTACAGGGTGCGGGTCCAATCTTCGTTGTGAACGTACTTGATCCAAGCACACACAAGAAGAGCGAAAAGACAACAACATCTGTTACT
>JAZUFS010000344.1:0-6099 GCA_045640805.1 Treponemataceae bacterium | reverse complement strand
AGATGTAGGACAAAGTTTGTTTATTTTGCATAAATAAATGAACTGTGTTACTATTATAAGAAATCAGGTTAAGAAAGTGGATGATTTATTAAACGAGAATTATGCTCAGATGGATGCAGAGCTTGAGGAAATGTCAAAGCTTGATCTTATCAAGATTGATGTAAACAATGAGCTTGAAGCTGCCATAAAAGAACTCAACAGCCTTAAAGATCAGTATTCAAAGAAAGATACCGCAACCTTACTCCAGTTATGCAAGGACAATGTCATTGAGACGATTACCAGTCAGTTCGGCCTTGCAAGTCTGATGATTTCCACAAAAGATGGTGGAAACGTAACGACAACGCATAATTTTGAACAGGGAATTACCTCCACAGATGCAGATGCCCAGAAATACGCTGATTTCCAGGAGATGAAGACAAAGGACTGGCAGGAGGTCAGGAAAGGTACCGGTTATGACAAGCCGCTTCCTGGCAAGCGAAAGGAAGCATTCCAGACACAGGATGTGATTATTGACGAGTATACCGGCCGTGAACTTCCAAAAGACGGCCGCGCACAGCTTGATCATATTGTTTCTGCAAGTGAGATAGAAAACAGTGCCTCCGCAAATCTGTTCATGACGCCGGAAGAACGCGCGAAGATGGCTACCAATGACAAGAATCTTGCATGGACAGAAGGAAGTGCAAATCAGTCTAAGGGCAACCAGAAGATGGAGGACTGGCTTCAGAAGGAAGATAAGAACGGACAGACAAAGGCAGAGAAGTACGATATTGATGAAGACATGGCCATGTCAAAGGATAAGGAAGCCAGAAAGTATGTTAACAAAACCGTAACAAAATCTGCTGTAAAGAAATATACGACGGAGTTACTGACTACAGGCGGTAAGGATGCCGCTAAAATGGCCGCCTATTCCGCGCTCGGTGTTGTCATGCGGGACCTTGTCCAGGGAATAATGATCGAAGTCCGTGCCACGTTTGAAAATAAGGGCACCGAGTCTTTCCGTGAGATATTCGACAGGTTCAAGACACGCCTGAAAACACTCCTTGAAGACATAAAATCCAAATGGAAGGATATCCTTAAGGGTTCCTTTGAGACTGCGCTGACATCATTCCTTTCTAATATTGTCGTGTTCGTAATCAATCTGTTCTTTACTACACTGAAAAAGATTGTCGGCATGATCCGTGCCGGCTTTGTTTCACTGTGTCAGGCAGTTAAATTGCTTGCAAATCCGCCGGAAGGCATGCCTAAGGAAGAGGTTCATTATCAGGCGGTGAAAATACTTACGGCCGGTATTATCGGCGCGGCTTCTCTCGGTCTGAGTGCAGTCATTGAGAAAGCTCTTCAGGCAATACCGGGCCTTCAGCCACTCATGATGTTCCCGATACCATCCTTTGGCGGCGAGCAGAGAACCGTGAGTGACGTAATCGCCGTGACACTCTCTGCTCTGGCAGGCGGCCTCCTTACAACAATCGTCCTTTATTTCATGGATAAATGCCGTGAAAAATCCCGCCGTGACAAGCTTCAGATACAGCTTATGGCACAGAGCGGCGTCGTCGTCAGGTGTGAGATTGCCCAGACATGGTGCACCATGGCTGATGCCTATGAGTTCTTTAAAATGACGGTATATGACACGGCTG
Source organism: Treponemataceae bacterium (assembly GCA_045640805.1). Classification (GTDB taxonomy): domain Bacteria; phylum Spirochaetota; class Spirochaetia; order Treponematales; family Treponemataceae; genus Treponema_I. Next base: position 4,465 of record JAZUFS010000344.1, on the reverse strand, counting down.
TGATGTTTAAGGAAACAGAAGAAAAACTTGAAAATTCTTACGCAAAAGTGCAGTCGGCTGTTACTTCCCGGGATGATGCAATGGCATTGCTGCGTGCAAGGATGAGATAAAAAAAGGGAGATTGATATGGATAAAAGTATATCAAAGGAATTAACTGTCAGTTCAAACAAACTCAGTACAATGAGCCAGACTCAGTTAGAGAAGTATGCAGAAGAAAAATCTAAGTTTATTCTTGAGAAAATTGAATTGTCTACGCAGAAAGTTGCTGAAGCAAAAGAGATGGCGGAAGATGCGCAATGCATGAGTACTGGTTGGTTCGGTAAAACAAGACGTAAAGCAGAAGCAACAGCTGAAGCGGTTGTAGCCACAAATGAAGCAATGGGTGAAATGAACGAATTGCTTCAGGAAAGTATTCGTTTCACCTGTCTTTCAATGAGTTTCGCTCAGGCTATGTCTAAACATATGTCAGCATTACTTGTTAAGGGCTTTGAAACCAGGGATGGTGATTTCATCAAGTTAAGCGATGATTCAAAAGAGCAGGCAATGTATATCATCAAGCAGGCAGACGATTTTGCAAAACAGCAGCTTGCTGTTGAGATGCAGCAGGAAGAACAGAAAAAGAAAGTTACCAAACTTGAGGATAAGATTGAAGAGAATAGGAGCCGTCTTGATGAAAAGGATGTGCTTGATAAAAAGCAGACAGAACAGATAAATAATCTTTTTGATTCTTTGTCAGAAAAAGATAAGATTGATGAGGAACAATCCAGAAGGCTGGAAGAGTTAGGTGCACTTCTTGATAACAAGGATATCCTTGATCAGAAACAGGAAGAAGCCATCTCTAAAAATGCCGAGTCAATTAAAATCCTTTTTGATTACACAAAGCAGAAAGATATTCTTGATAAAGCACAGTCCCAGGATATTGATGAGCTCAAAAAGGCCAAAAAAATCAATGCCATTCAGATTGTGACGCTTGTTATTGCAATAATCGCACTGGGGCTGAGTATTTTCAATCTGATTGTATAATGTAACTCGTTTCCTTGATTTTTCGTGCTACAATATACATATGAACACAAACGAAACGCGCATCAGCGGCCGGGTCTGGTTTTCGGCTGTTTTCTTCGGTCTCATCGGCCAGATTGCCTGGATTGTCGAGAACATGTATTTCGCGACCTTTGCCCAGGACGTCTTTGCAAACTCCGGCCGCAGTGACATGTCATACATGGTCACCACGTGGATGGTAATCCTTTCCGCGCTTGCTGCCACGCTCACGACCATTTTCGCGGGAACATGGTCCGACCGCACGGGCCGCCGTAAGCCGTTCATTGCCGCGGGATACATTTTCTGGGGCTTCACGATCATGCTGTTCGCATTCCTGCCAATGAGAGCTACCGGTCGTTCGCTTTCTGTCATAGCAGTGCTTATCGTGCTGTTTGACTGCATCATGACGTTTGCAGGTTCTACAAGTAACGACGCCGCGTTCAACGCCTGGGTCACCGACAACACGGATGAGACCAACCGCGGTAAAATCAACGGCATTCTTTCCATACTGCCGGTAATTGCCGTCGTCATCGTTTTCGTGGGACTCGGCGGTTTCTACAACTCAGCAAATGAGAGCAACGCACTTTTCTTCATAATCATAGGATGCATTCCGCTTGCAGCAGGTATCATCGCAATATTTGTCCTTAAGGATGCACCCGATGTGGCAGTGAATAAATCGCCGAGTGTCTGGGCTGACATTTCGTGGGGCTTCAGGCGTGAGACGGTACGCGCAAATCCTGTCCTGTACATTACGCTCGCGGGATTATGTCTTGTAGGTATTGCCCAGCAGACATTCTTCTCGTACCTCATCAACTTCCTGATTGTAACGCTCGGCCTTGGGGATGGCTTTGTAATTCCTATGGCAGTCATCATCGTCGGCTCAGCTGTTCTTACAGGCATATTCGGCTTCCAGTTCGACAAAAAGGGAAAGAGGGGATTTTACATTCCGCTTCTTGTCATGACAATCGTCGGTATCCTTTCATTCTGGTGCCTGCAGTTCCTTTCAGGTGCTGCAAAAACTGCCGTCCTGTACATCGGTGGCATCGTCATGATGGGTGGCATTTTATCGCTTTCAGGCGCGTTCAATGCCAATTTCCAGGATCATATTCCATCCGGCTCAGAAGGACGTCTGCAGGGCGTCAGAATGTGTTTCAGCGTCCTTATTCCGATGATTATCGGCCCGATCATTTCACTCATCCTCGGCATGGACGCCATGGGCATGAACGGCGCAGATTTCGTGCCGCCATATTCGCTGTTCCTTGCAGCTGCAATTGTTGCCGTATTTACATTCATCCCGATAGCATTTGTGCGAAGGGAAAAGAAATAAAAACTACCGTTAGGTTTAAAATATGATATTGAGGGGATTTTACAATGGGTTCATGGAATGACACATATCCGCGTCCGTCACTGAAGCGTGGCGGCAATTATCAGATACTCAATGATGGATGGACACTGAACGGCAGCGCCATCAACGTCCCGTTTCCGCCTGAATCCCGTCTTGCAGGCTTTACGGGTGAATTATCTGAGGTGTTCTGTTATCAGCGTGATTTCGATATCCCGGTAGGAGCAGCCACCTGCGTAAAGACCGGCGGACACCTCCTGCTGTACGTAGGCGCGTGCGATCAGACGTGTACCGTCTTTGCCGATGATGAGCAGGTCGGACACAGCGAACTCGGCTATTTTACGATTACCTGTGACATAACTGAAGTTGCACGAAAGGCGCTCACAAACGGAAAAACTGCAATCAGCCTTAAGATTGAGGGCGAAGACCATCTTGATCACGTAAAACCATACGGAAAACAGCGTAAGGACCGTGGCGGCATGTGGTATACGCCGGTAAGCGGCATCTGGCAGACTGTCTGGTGCGAGTGGGTGAGTGACGCGTACATTTCACACTTCACGTACGATATTGCAGTCAGTCCTGATGGCGATGTTACTGTCGGATTTGATGTAACTGCAAGCGGCGCACCAGTCATTCCGGATAATGCAGTCCTTGCCGATTCTTTCAAAGACCCGACAGAGACCATTCACGCAGTACTTTCACTGCCAGAAGGTGACTACGACGTTGCATTCAAAGGAACTCATGCAGAAATAAAGCTGAGTGAACTTACGGTAAATGGAAAGCAGCACGACATTCAGTGGTGGACTCCTGACACACCGTACCTGTACCGCATATTACTGCAGATGGGCAACGATACCGTACTGTCATATTTTGCCGTACGCACGGTCCGTATCAAGACAGCTGATGACGGATATAAGAGAATCTGCATCAACGATACTCCCGTGTTCCTGAACGGCGTGCTCGATCAGGGATACTACCAGGACGGTATTTTCACGGCACCAACTCCCGACGACTATACGCGCGACATCATCCGCATGAAAGAACTCGGGTTCAACATGCTCCGTAAGCACATAAAACTTGAACCGGAAATATTCTATTACGAGTGCGACCGTCTCGGCATGTTCGTTCTCCAGGATATGGTCAACAACGGCGAATACGATTTCTGGCGCGATACCGTGCTTGCGACGCTCGGCTCAAAGCTGAATGACGTTGGCCGCTATCCGGATGTCCTTAAGGAAATGTATTTCCGTGAAAGCGCATACCATACGCAGGACAGGCTCACCAACAATCCATGCGTCATCGGGTACACAATCTTCAACGAAGGCTGGGGCCAGACAGACAGCGACGCAATCGGCGATGACCTTAAGGCGCGTGATCCATCCCGGTTCTACGATTACACGTCAGGCTGGTTCGCCCAGAAGCATTCTGACGTAGAAAGTGTGCATATTTACTTCAGAAATAAGAAACTCAAAGCTTTGGGTTTGCCATTATTGCTGTCTGAATTCGGTGGTTTTACGCGGGAAGTGCAGGGTCATCTCTGGAATACGAAGAAATCGTACGGTTATGGCAAGTGTAAGGATGAAAAATCGCTTACAGACAGGATTATCGCTTCATACCGCAAGATGGTGCTGCCTGCAATTCCGCTCGGACTGTGTGGAGCAGTCTACACGCAGCTTTCTGACATTGAGGATGAGATTAACGGCTTCTATACATACGACCGCGAAGTGTGCAAGGTAGATAAGGCACGCATCCAGGAGTGCATGGAATCCGTCTATAAGGCATAAACAGCAGGAAAAACATCTGCTGCCGCGATGACATCTCGCTGGAAACTTTCAATTGATGGCGACGGAATTGATATCTGCAAAGAAGCTGGTGGCGACGAAATCTATCTCCGTATATATTACGACGAAGACGATCTGCCAGATTAATCTGAATGCAAACTGACTCCATGTGATATCCGGTATTAATTACCGAATTATCCTGAAATAAGGCCGGAATCATGGAAAAACACACGAAAAAGCCGTAAATAACACATAAGGGTAGACAGAATATACATTATGAGAAGTAGTGGAAGTACCCTTTTTT
>JAZUFS010000343.1:0-1787 GCA_045640805.1 Treponemataceae bacterium | reverse complement strand
CGGATCGAAAGCCACGTTCTTGTAGGCTTCGTCAGAGACGGTCAGATATTTGAGCTTATCAAGAGCATCTGAACCGTTTGATACGATTTCGCGGACGAAAATATCCTTGTTTGAATAAAGTGAATGAATGATGAGTTTCAGAAGCTGAGATACTTCTGTTTGAAACTGATGAGTTGCCATTTGTTACTGCCTCGAGTTATCAGATTTATTATTAAAATACTGATAATCGGGGCAATCGTCAAATATTAAATGTACTGCTTCAGTGTTTTCGGATCGATGCACTTTGTCCTGTGTGCAATGATGTACGAAGCAAAGACCATCGTCACGACATCAATTGCGGCGGCAAAAGCGCAGATGACAGGCATTGCCGGTTTCAGAAGCAGATATCCGGCTTCTTTTCCGCGGCCGTACATTGAGCACATCAGCATGATGGACGTGTATGTTCCGCCCGTTGTGCTTGTTCCCAGAATGAATGAAAGCAGGATTGACATGCCACAGATCCACATGATGTCGTCAGCGGATATGCCCATACTCGAGTAAGAGCGCAGAATCAGTACAAACGAGATTGTCGTCGTAAGGGCGGCGCCTCCGCGTGCAAATATTGCGAATACTGGCTGAACGACCGTACCGACGCGGCGCTTTACTCCAAGGCTTTCCTTGACCGGGCGCAGTGAAGAAATAAGTGCGAAATTTGTGTCACCGGTAAAGAACGCTGCAATAATCGGAGCGATTGAAGCGTACAGTACCTTGTACGGATGTTTTTCCTTGCAGATAAGGCGCAGCAGCAGCGGATAAATGCCTGCCGCAATAATCAGGAAATCGACGAGGAGCATCAGGAACAGGCTGTTGAACGTACCTGATGCATACAGTTCACGGTATGTGATTGCCCAGGAACAGCTGATGGCAATGAGACCGATGGCAATCATATCCGTAAAGAAATGAAGTACGATGTAGCATACACCTGAAAGTGAGTCGAACACGCTGACCATCGGTTTAGCAATTGACTTATCAGCAGCACAGCCTGCACCGGCAAATCCTGCAAATACGAGAAGTGGCAGAAGATACGCACCGTCTTTCAGGGCGTCGAAAGCGTTTACCGGGAACAGTCTCAGAATCATGTCCTTTACGTCAAAGGAGACCGTTTCCGTAATGCGGTCAATTGAAATAGGGATACGCGGCAGTTTGACAAGAAGTACGGACGCGACACCGATTCCCGTGAAAAGTACTGTCGAAAGGATGATGCCAAGGATACACAGAAGTGCGACTTTGAACAGCTGCTTTGTCTCGCGCAGTTTGCATACGGCAATCGTGACGCTGAAGAACAGCAGTGGAATGAGGACATAACGTCCGGCATTGATTGAGAGGGTCGTCAAAAAATCGAGGATTCCCTTTGACTGAAGAATATCAGTGGGAATGATAGATGCTGCCAGAAAACCAAGCAGACAGCCAATCAGATACTTTATCCATAACTTCATAAAGTAAATGTATCCGTTGTTGCTGTCCGCGTCAATGATACGTTAGTTTTAAAATAAAAAACCGGCGGCCTGAACCGTCGGTTTACATGACTTATCCTGCTTTATTATTTTGCGAGGTATGCATTGATTCCCGCTGCAGCACGACGTCCTTCACCCATTGCCAGGATGACCGTTGCCGCACCAAGAACGATGTCTCCACCGGCCCATACGCCGTCAATTGAAGTCTTTCCTGTTTCATCGACTACGATGTGGCCCTTTGCGTCTACATCAAGGCCTGGTGTCGTCTTTGCCATGAGCGGATTAGATCCGTTT
>JAZUFS010000342.1:0-9325 GCA_045640805.1 Treponemataceae bacterium | reverse complement strand
CTGTCGTCGTGCTCGATGAGTTTCATGAACGCTCCGTGCACTCTGACCTGGCGCTCGCGTTCCTGAAGGATGCAGCCGCATTGCGCGACGACCTGCATATCCTTGTCATGTCCGCTACAATTGATGCCGAGCGCGTCGCATCGTACCTGGGCTGCCGCACGTTCAGCGTGCCCGGCCGTCTGTTTCCGGTTGATGTGCAGTACCGGCCCTACACGGATGGAGCGGGATCGTCAACGGATGTGCAGCACTGGAGCGGACGTGATGACATCGCCGAAAAAGCAGCGCGTGCCGTGTTGGATGAGCTTCCGGACGCGGATGACGATATTTTAGCTTTTCTGCCGGGACTTTCTGAACTGAACCGCGCGCGTGATTTCATTCAGGACGCGCTCCCCGGAATCGGGATGAAACTTGCGGACGGGGACAATCCTTCCGTCAAGGATGATGCTGCGTGTGTGGATGTGCGCATTTTACACAGCAGTACGCCGTTTGCCGAACAGAAGCGCATTCTCGCCGGTTCTCAGAAGCTCGCGCGCCGCGTCATTCTGGTGTCTTCAATTGCTGAAACTTCAATCACGGTGCCGGGTGTTACGGTTGTCATCGACTCGGGTCTTTCCCGTGAAAGCAGATATTCCCCGGCGGCGGGCATGAATCGCCTGGTCACGCTTACCGAAAGCGAATTCTCGGCGGGGCAGCGCGCTGGTCGTGCAGGCCGTATCGCGCCGGGAAAGTGCATCCGGCTGTGGTCAGAGGCAGATGCCCGCATTCAGGATGCGCCACCCGAGATCATGCACACGGATTTGATGCCGGTTGTGCTCGAGTGCGCGCTGTGGGGAGTACGTGATATCGGCGCACTCGACTGGCTTGATGTGCCGCCTGAAAGCGCGTGGAACACATGCTCTGATCTGCTCAAGACGCTCGGCTGCCTTGAAGCGGATGGCACCATCACGCAGAAGGGACGCGACGCACTTTCTCTGGGAGTACATCCGCGGATTGCGTGCGTGGCGCTTTCGGGCACGGCGGAAGATGCGCTTGATTACGCGTGCAAGTACGGCGCGCAGGTTTCGCGGGGAATGAACGCCGCGGCTGTTCGTCGCGAGGAAGAGCGCCTGCGGGGTGCACTGGAACGGCGGATTACAGATACGCAGAAGAGGCGCGCACATGTCTTGAAAGCAGATACTGCCTTGCCAGCAGACGCTGCCGGCGGCATGCATCCCGCGAAGACGGAACTCCCGGGAACGCTCTGCCTGCTTGCAGGATTTCCGGACAGGCTTGCCCATCATGCGGGTGGCGGCGTCTATCAGTTTCCGTCAGGCAGGAAAGCGTCGCTGCCACGCGAGTATCTTGCAAAAACAAACGCCGCCGCTCTTCCTGAGTGGATCATAGCTCCTGATGCAGACGCCGGCGATCGTGAAGGCCGCATCTACCGCTGGGAGACTGCCTGCGCGCATGCCCTGACTGCAGGTGATGCCCTTGTCGCATGGCTTGCCGCGCACCAGATAGTGCGTGTGGAGACCGAGTTCGCGGGAGCCGCCGGCGCACAGAAACTCAAGAAAACAGAATATACGTGCTATGGTGAAATCATTCTGAAGGAACGCCGGCTTGAAGCGACTGCTGATGACAACGCCGCCGCGTGGGAAACGCTGGTGCGCAGGAACGGCATCCGTGCGTTGCCGTGGAACGATGCCTGCGATGCGTTCCTGCTCCGCTGGGAGTTCCGCGTACGCCACACGCGCGGTGCCTTGAAAGCGGACGATGCCTTAACGGCACACAATGCCTGCGGTACGGACGATGTCTTAACGGCAGAGACGCGACTGCGGGAGCTTGCGGCGTATCCGGAGGGATGGCTCACGGCATTTATTCCGCGGGATGGCCGCCTGTCCGCGCAAACGGTGCTCGAGGCGCTTCGGTATGCGCTTGACGGAGACGGTGTCGACCGCGATGTGCCACTGAAATTGAAGCTTGAGAATGGACGTGAGCGGCGGCTTACGTATGAAGTGCTTGATAAGGCGGTGGGGCCGACGCCTGTGCTGGAAGTGATTATTCAGCAGATGTTCGGCTGTACGAAGACGCCATCTGTCATGGGCGAACCTGTGCTGTTAAGGCTTTTGTCACCGGCACGCAGGCCGCTTCAGGTAACGCGTGACCTTGCCGGATTCTGGCAGAACACGTGGCCTGAAGTCTGTAAGGAAATGAAGGGCCGCTACCCCAAGCACAACTGGGATCATACCCTGTTTGTGGATGATTAGCGGGGCGCCCCTTTGAATTACTGTTTTGTGAAGACGATGGCGAAGTTGGCGTATCCGTCGATTTCCATGCGTAAAGACTGGCCGTCAGCTGAAAGTTTTCCGGTCAGGCCATCGTAGGAAAATGAGTAATCGCCGATTTCGATTTTGCCTTTTGCGCTTGGTTTGGTATCTGAGACTGAATCGTATGTTTTGATGGAATCGCCTTTGATGACGATTTTGCCACCGACTCCATCAGAGACCCAGGTACCGTCATAGATTGGTTCTGATGTGCATCCGGTGAGCAGGAGCACTGCAGCGAGAAGAATAGTCAGAACAACAATGTGCTTTTTCATTTTTAGATCTCCTTGAATGAAAACGCCATGAAGAGTGACTCCATGGCGTTTTATGTCAGATTTTCCCGTTTATAAAACCAGGATTATTTCTTGCAGGTGATAGAAGCACCTTCATACGTGAAGGTAATTTCCCTTCTGTTACTTGAGAGTGTAGCCGGGATGCTGATTCCTGCCTTTGTGAAGGTTACTGCCAGACCGTTTACGCTGACACCGTAATTAACACCTGATGTCATCCAGTCTGAAGCTGGCCATGATGGCTCATTTCCTAACGCTTTCTGTGCAGTACATAAAACTACTGATGCGAGATATTCTGCTGTCGGTGAATAGAAAATGGCTGTCTCATCCGTAATGACAATCTTCAGTACATCGATTGCAGGAATGTTTTCTGTTGCTTCTGTTTTAGCAATGTATGTGCCGTTAATGCCAAGTTTACCGGCCGGTTCACATCCAGTGAGCAGGAGTGCTGCTGCGAGCAGTACTGCGAGTGCGAGGATTACTCTTTTCTTCATGTTAGTCTCCTATGATTTCATGCTAAAAGAAAACCCTGATTCTGTCAACGAGAACGGAATCAGGGTTTACATAATGCGGATTAGTGTAATCTTTTCTGTGGATTACGGATTCTGTGGAACTTCTCTGGCGAATGTCAGAGAACTGAAGCTGAAACCAAGACCTCCGAAAAAGTCAGAGTGATCTATAGAGAATGTTTCATAGTTATCAGAGGAAGAGAGTTTTTTGTTTTCATTTTCTAAATCAAGGTAATACTCAGAATCGTATTCACTGGTTCTATACCTGTACGGGGTATCGTCCCACTCCGGCTCTGGTTTGCTGTCCGGGTCTTCACCGCCGGAATGCCAGTTCATAATTGCAGATTTACAATCATCAGTGATTGTGTATATGGTTGTGCAAGTGCCGTAATTAACAAGTTTTATGATGACACAGCCATTAAAATCTGAGTATGAATCTGCTACCGTGCCAATCCAGGTGCCGTTAAGAGGGTAATTTGGCGCGTCTGGATCGCGGACTGGGTCCGGTGAATGATCTTCGTACCCTGCTTCATAGGTGCCGCCTTCGCCATCAGGAAGAATGATGACAGTATAGTTCCCGTCTATTCTTCCTGACAATGTGGCCGGCATGCCATCGGGCGGATTTGTCAGGGTAAGGGTTATGTCAGTTCCAGTCACGGCGTAGGTGCCATACATGTAATACGGTACAACGTACGGGACTTCAGGAGCTTCGTCTGTTTCACCAAAAAGCCAGCTGGTGATGTCGTCTTCATAGTCGTCGACGAGATAGAACTGGAAATTGTTTTCATGGAAAACGAACTTACTGAAGATGATGGCGTACGTGTCTGCTCCGTAGTGAACTTCTTGGTTGACCCATGTTTTGTCGAGCGGGCCTGGCGTATATTTTGTGAATGTGTAGTTAGCGCCATTTGCACCCGGGATGGTAAATGAGTTTCCGTCAGCGGCAATTGTCGCGGGATAGGTGTCGCCGTCAAAGGTGAATGTTGCATCAGTGCCTGTTATGCTGACAGTACCTGTTGTCGGATCGTCAAACTCTGGAAGCGGATCGGGGCCGGCGATGCTTTCGGGAGTTAAGCCCATGAGGGAAAGATCTTCTTCGTCAAACGTTTTGAACCAGGCGTACTGGCCGGCGGCACTTATGTAGTCTGTAGTTGCAAACGAAAGGGTTGCATTCGTACCGTTGATAACCATTTTCTGCATGGCATATTCGAAGGCCGGGATTTCAATACCGTAAGCACCAGTTTCCGCGGGCATTTCTGCCATGCAGATCCATGCGCCGTCGAGGGGAATATCTGGGACCGGTGGTTCCGGAGGAGTTGGAGACGGGGGAGTAGGGTCGCCGCCACTGCCTGAGCCGCCGCCGGAGCCACTGCCGCCACTGTCTGAGCCGCCGCCGGTGCCAGAACCGGAGTTGCTGCCATTGCCGCCGGTGCCAGAACCAGAGCCAGAACTGGAGTTACTACCACTGCCGGAATTGCCTCCGGAGTTTCCGCCGGAAATTGGTTCACATCCTGCAAGCACAATCATGAGGGCGAGCAGTACACAAAGAATAGAAATAAGTCTTTTTTTCATTGTTCTTTCCTTTTTAATTATTAAGTCATTCTATATCGCACTTTTGGAGGATGTCAAAAAAAAATTCAAATTTGCTTGACATGTTTTGTGTGTTAGTGTACTATCCAATTAGTACACTATGACAGAGCAACGGAGAAAGTCCGTTTACCGATAGTGCAGGCCAGTATCGGAGAGTGAAGCTGGGCAAGAGAGTTTATTGGAGGTTTGTAATGGAGTTTGACAAAAACATTCCCATCTACATTCAGATCATGGATGAAATCAAGCGCCGCGTGATTGCCGGCGTGCTTCGTCCGGGTGACAAAGTGCCGTCGGTACGCGAGCTTGCGGAGGAGCTCAAGGTAAATCCGAACACGATAGTCCGCGCATTTCAGGAACTGGAGCGCGCAGGAGTTACCGTGACACGACGTGGAATGGGCACATTCATTGCTGAAGGAGAGGGTATGAGTGCAGTTGAGCTGAAGGAGCAGATGGGCCGGGCAGAAGCAGGTTCATTCGTGGCAAAGATGCGGGAAGCAGGCATTGCAGATGATGAGATCATCCGCCTGGTAACAGCCGCAGTTAATCAGAAAGCAGAGTAAGGAGAGAGATAGATGGAAGAGATTTTACGGATTGAGGGCGTTTCAAAGAATTACCTTTTGAAGCCTGCCCTGAAGGATGTGAACTTCACTCTTGAAAAGGGACGCATCCTGGGTCTGATGGGACCTAACGGCAGTGGCAAGACGACGCTGCTGAAACTTATTGCGGGGCTGCTGCAGCCGGCAAGTGGCAAAATCACGGTGTGTGGAAAGCCGGTTGGTGTCGAGAGCAAGAGTCTCGTGTCATTCCTGCCGGACAGGAACATCATGTATCCGAACATGACATGCCAGGACACCATTGATTTCTACGCGGATTTCTTTGCAGATTTCGATAAAGACAAGGCAAAGGATATGCTTAACTTCATGAAGCTTGCATCAACTGAGAAGGTGAAGACGATGTCAAAAGGTATGGTCGAAAAGATGAACCTGACGCTGACATTCTCCCGAAGGGCAAAACTGTTCGTTCTGGATGAGCCTCTTGGCGGTGTTGATCCGGTTGCACGTGAGCGCATCATTTCAACAATCATCAAGACGTATACGGAAGATTCTTCAATCATCATCAGTACGCATCTGGTGAACGACGTTGAGTCCATTTTCGACGATGTGTGCTTCATCGGAAACGGTACCGTGAAGCTCGCTGGCAGTGCGGATGATCTTCGCACGCAGTACAACACATCCATTGACCAGATTTACATCAAGCTGTTCACAGATGACTGGTCAGATACTTTCAAGGAGGCTTCAAAATGACATCAGTAATACGTCAGGAATGGAAGAGAAGATCTTCAAATACATACACAGTTGCCATCGTACTTGCTGCAGTTAACCTGCTCGCTCTTGCATTGTACTATTTCAATGACGGCATGACTCCTGTCCTGCCGTTCCTGCCAGACTGGTTTCTGTCTGAGCTGCTCATCCCGATTGTACTGCTGTTTGACACCGTCGGCTTTTACTTTGGCATGATGTTCGATAATGCATCTGTCATGAAGGATATGCTGTTCAAGGATAACGGTTACCTGATGAAACTGCTTCCGGTAAACAGCTGGAAGCTCATCGGCGGTAAGTACATTACAGGCCTTCTTGAGCTGCTGTTCTTCGGCGTTCAGTGTCTGGTATACCTTGTCATGTTTGCCCTTATCAGCTCAGATGGTGCGGTAGATATTAATTTCGGGGGACTGCCACGCCGCTACATAGTAGAATGTATCTGCATGGCACTGTTTGCAATCATCGTGGTGTGGCTGTTCGTGAACACTCTGCTGAACCTTGCCCGCACAACAACTTCTGTCATCACCAAGAGATGGAAGGTGCCTAAAGCGGTCATTTACATCGTGTTCATTCTTGTTGTCTGGCTGACACTGAAGCTGACATTCGAGCCGGTCGGGCAGCTTGTCGAGAACTACGTTGATGGCAGTGATATATGGATGTACTCTGAACTGGATCCAATCTTCCGCAAGGGGATGAACCTGGGATGGCTCGCATTCGGCATCACCGCAGTAATCAGCGGAATCTACTACGCAATCACCTGCGTCCTGTACGACAAGTGCGTGGAAGTGTGATGTGATGTAACAGCAGATTAATCTGCATACAAGAGAACGGGGGATACACCGGAGGGCTGACCGCAGGCGTGTTCCTCGCTCCGTTCTTCACATGAGAAAAATTACTCTGTAATGAATTCCAATTTACAGTACGCTGCTCAGGAACTGCTGGGTGCGCTCTTCTTTCGGGTGGTTGAACACCTCATCCGGCGTTCCTTCTTCCAGAATGACTCCGTCGTACATGAAAAGTACGCGGTCGGCAACTTCCCGGGCGAAACCCATTTCGTGGGTAACGACTACCATAGTCATTCCTTCGTCCGCAAGCTGTTTCATGACAGCAAGAACCTCGCCGACCATTTCCGGGTCGAGCGCACTTGTCGGTTCGTCGAACAGCATGACATCCGGGTCCATTGCGAGCGCGCGTACAATTGCGATGCGCTGCTTCTGACCGCCTGACAGTGTCGACGGGTAAGCGTCTGCTTTTTCAGCGAGTCCGATGCGCTCAAGCAGCTTCATTGCCTGAGCATCAGCTTCTTCCTTTGACTTAAGTTTCAGCGTAATTGGTGCCAGCGTAATATTCTGCAATACAGTCAGATGCGGAAACAGGTTGAAATGCTGGAAAACCATTCCCATCTTCTGGCGGTGCAGGTCGATGTCGCAGTTTTTACTGGTGATATCCTCGCCTTCGAACAGGATGGTACCTCCATCCGGCTCTTCAAGACGGTTCAGACAGCGCAGGAACGTACTTTTTCCTGAACCGGACGGACCGATGACAACGACTTTCTCACCTTTTTTAATTGATGTTGTAATATCCTTCAGGACGACAAGGTCACCGAACGCTTTTTTCAGATTCTTAACGTCTATCACTTTTTGCCATCCTTCTTTCAATGCTTTCAAAGAGCTTTGTAAGCCCCAGTGTCATGCACAGATAAATTGCCGCACATGTCAGAAGCGGAATCCACGCATTGTACGTGGCGTTGCGGATCATGTCGCCTGATTTTGTCAGGTCAGTAACTGCAATGAAACTTGCGACAGATGTCTCTTTGATGAGAACGATGAACTCAGATGCATATGTCGGAAGGCATGCACGAATTGCCTGTGGCAGTACGATTTTTCTGAGTGTCTGCCAGCGTGACAGACCCAGTGAACGGCCTGCTTCCGTCTGACCGATGTCTATGCCCTGAATGCCGCCGCGGAAAATTTCCGTGCAGTACGCACCTGAGTTAATGCCGTACGCGATTATTGCGACAAGAAGACGGTCCCATCCGAGTGGGGCGAAAACGACAAAGTAAAAAATCATCAGCTGCGTGGCAAGAGGAATACCACGGATAACTGTCGTGTAAATTTCGGCAATGGCGCGAAGAATCTTATTGCTGGAAATCTTCATAAGCGCGGAAATACCGCCGAGAACCGTACCAATGAGGATGGCAGAAAGCGCAATCAGGACCGTAATGCCAAGTCCCTTCACCATGAGAACCCAGCGCCCTCCGACAATCAACGTATCATAAATAGATTGAAACATGGCAAAAATTATACCATAATAATGCCGCGTTGAATAGCAAGGAGATTTCATAATGAAACATATCAGATTAATCAGCATTCTCATGACACTTGCTCTTATTTTCTCAGCAGTATCATGCGCATCAAAACAGGTTACGCCTGCCGCAGAACAGGAATCTTTTGTCCCGAACGACAATGACATCATCATCCTCTTTACAAATGATGTTCACTGCGGCATTGAAGGTGAAATCGGCTATGCGGGACTCGTGAGTTACAGAAACAGCCTTATGGCACAAACCCCATATATCCTTACTGCTGACTGCGGTGACGCTGTTCAGGGTGAAGTCATCGGAACCGTTTCAAAAGGCGGCTACATTGTCGACATCATGAACGAGTGCGGTTATGACCTGGCAGTTTTAGGAAATCACGAATTTGATTATGGCATGGCTCAGCTTGCAGAACTTACAGAAAAGGCAGATTACACCTATCTCGCATCAAACATCACCTACACGGGAAAGAACGCGACGTTCCTCGACAACACAAAGCCGTACGTCATCAAGGAATTCGGCAACAAGAAAGTAGCTTTCATCGGTATTGAAACGCCTGACAGCATTACGTCCTCAACACCGGCATATTTCCAGGAAGACGGTGTGTTTGTATACACATTTGACTCATGCCGCGACGGTTCACTAATCACGACGGTACAGGCAAACGTTGACGCTGCACGTGCTGCCGGAGCCGATTACGTCATTCTCATGACACATCTTGGTGATGAGGACGTTGTGTCAGGAAGCACTTCCCTCGCTGTAATTGCCGGCACAGAAGGCGTTGATGCCGTACTCGACGGACACGCCCACAGCGTCATTCCATGTAAGAAAGTCGCGAACAGGAACGGCGAAAAAGTCATCCTCTGCTCGACAGGAACTAAGTTCGAGAAGATTGGAAAACTCACCATTTCTGCAGACGGTAAAATAAGCTCAGAACTCATTTCCAACTGGAAGGGAAAAGATGACGCAACAGTTGCTTACATTGCAGGAATTCAGG
>JAZUFS010000341.1:0-1633 GCA_045640805.1 Treponemataceae bacterium | reverse complement strand
GCGCATAGTTGTCAATGCAGGTTTTACAGGTCTCATCGGCCCGGCCGCAGATCCAGGTTTTGGTACTGCCATGAACGTGGGTGCTGTAATTCCAACAAAATATGGCGTTTTTACAGGTGCTGTCCAGGGACTGTTTACCGGTTTCCAGACGCTTGCACTCGGTAAGTCCGGAACAATCCGTGGCGGCTTTGCAAAGGATATCACAGATTCCATCCATGTTGGTGCTTCACTTGCAGGCACATTCGGCAAGAAGATTGGTGTTTTCGGAGATCTTGGTGTTCTCTGGAACAAGGGAAAAATCAGTAAGCTTCCATGGCTTAAGGATGTGCGCATCGGTTTTGCGCTGACTGAACTCGGTCTTCCGTATAAGAATCCTGATGCAGCCGGCATTAATCCTGCAAAGGATGTATCTGGCTTCCCGGGATGGGTGACTCCGCGGGCAGGTATTGCAGGAACACTGCTTTCCGCTCAGAAAATGAAGATTGGCGCATCTGCAGATATTGCGGTGCCATCTTTCCAGAACGTACTTATTGATCTTGGAGTGCAGTTCCTTCTGTTTGATACCGTCCGCGTAAAGACCGGCTGGGAGTTCAATCTGCGTGAATGCATTGCCGGAACTGCCGTGTACTATCCGGATGTTGCAGTTTCCGTAAAGATTGCATTCCGTTCAAAAGATGATTCATTCCTTACCGAGCATGGCTGGCAGCAGAGTGAGCTTGTTCCTGCTGTCGGTTACCGCTATCTTGAAGGCGACGTACAGGCTGTATCAGCTGAGTTTGCCGCTCATCTTGGTTTGAAAGACACAGATGCCCCGCTTATTGAACTGTGGGCAGATGAGGAGGGCGCAGATGAATAACAGACGCCTGATAGTATGTCTGCTGCTTGTTTGTATTGCGGCAGGTGCTTTTGCACAGACAGCAAAGACGCTGTATATTTCTCCGAACAACGACGGTATTCAGGATGAACTTGTCATCCCGTTGAAGATAAGTGAAAAACGCTATATTTCAGAATGGTCGCTTGTCATTACTGATTCTGACGGAAATACTGTCAGAACAATCGGCAACAAGGAAAAGCGTCCTGAAAAAATGACGGTAAAGACTTTCTTCCAGCAGCTCTTTGCCAAGAAGGAAGGTGTTGCCGTTCCAGAAACAGTCATGTGGAACGGTGTCATGGATTCTGGTGAGATTGCTCCTGATGGTGCATATTTCTACTATGTAACTGCTGCTGATGATAACGGCAATGTCGGTATGACAGCCAGATATCCGATTACTGTTGATAACACGGAACCTGAAATTTCCATTGAGCAGCCTTCCGAAGCTGCAAAGATTTTCGGCGCCGGTAACAAGGAAACTGTCCTCATCAAGCAGACTGGTTCTGTTGAAGATAAGTGGACGGGAACAATTACCGACGTAAATGGCAAGGTCATCAAGACCTGGACCTGGAAGAACAGTGCTCCGGAAGACGTTGCCTGGGACGGAAAGGATGAGTATGGCGCTGCCGTTGATGAAGGCGTCTATTCATATAAGATTACAGCAACTGACCGTGCTGGTAACGTTTCAGAGCCAATCCTCGTGACGAACATCATCTACGACGCAATCCCGCGCTCCGTAAACATGACAATCAAGGGAAGCCC
>JAZUFS010000340.1:0-1588 GCA_045640805.1 Treponemataceae bacterium | reverse complement strand
CTGACGGCGGTACGCACCTGTCTGCTTTCAAGGAAGGTTTTCTGAAAGGCGTGCAGGACTTCTACAAGAAGCCGTACAAAAGCGAGGATGTCCGTGAAGGTATGACCGCTGCCGTTGCCGTTAAGGTACAGGACCCGGTTTTTGAAAGCCAGACAAAGAACAAGCTTGGCAACACGGATGTACGCAGCTGGATTATGGCAGAGACAAAGTCTGCTGTTGACGACTATCTGCACCGTAACCCTGATGTGGCGAACATGCTGCAGCAGAAAATCGAGGCAAACGAAAAGCTCAGGACCGAGCTCAACACCGTAAAGAAAGAAGCGAAAGAGGCTGCACGCAAAATCAGCCTGAAAATCCCCAAACTCAAGGACTGCAAGTTCCACATTGAGGATGGCCCTAAAGGCGAGAACAGCATGATCTTCATCACAGAGGGAGATTCTGCTACGGGCGCCATGGTCGGCTGCCGCGACGCCAACACACAGGCGCTCTTCAGCCTTCGTGGAAAGCCTGCGAACATGTACGGGGCAAAGAGAGCCGACATCTACAAGGTCGCCGAGCTCTACAACCTGATGATGGCGCTCGGCATTGAGCAGGATGTGGCGAACCTGCGCTACGGAAAAATCATCATTGCAACCGATGCCGATAACGACGGCTTCCATATCAGAAACCTGGTCATGACGTTCTTCCTGGGCTACTTCGAGGAGCTTATTACGAGCGGCAAGGTCTACATCCTTGAAACGCCGCTGTTCCGCGTGCGCAACAAGAAAGAGACTGCGTACTGCTACAGCGAGGCTGAGCGCGACGCTGCCATGAAGAAGATTTCAGGCGCAGAAGTCACCCGCTTCAAGGGCCTTGGTGAAATAAGTCCGTCAGAGTTCGGCCGTTTCATCGGTGAGGACATAAAGCTCGTTCCTGTTGAAGTTTCACAGCTCAAGGCAGTCCCCAAACTGCTTGAGTTCTATATGGGCAAGAACACGCCCGAGCGCCGCGATTTCATCGTGAACAACCTGCTTGAGGAGATTGATGCATAATGGCTTACGTTAAAAACCTTTTCGACAGAAACTTCCTTGAGTACGCAAGTTACGTCATCCGCGACAGGGCAATCCCTGATCTTGAGGACGGCCTTAAGCCGGTTCAGCGCCGTGTGCTTCACACGCTGTTCGAGATGGACGACGGCCGCTTCCAGAAAGTTGCGACGGTCGCCGGCCGCTGCATGCAGTACCATCCGCATGGAGACAGTTCAATCGTCGGCGCACTCGTCGTGCTTGCAAACAAAGAAATCTTCATTGAGAAGCAGGGTAACTTCGGCAACATGTTTACCGGAGACGAAGCCTCTGCTCCCCGTTATATTGAATGCCGCATCCGCCCGATAGCGCGCGACCTGCTCTACAACCCGAAAATTACGCGCATGGTTCCCAACTACGACGGAAGAAAGGAAGAGCCGGTCGTCTTCAGGGCAAAGCTGCCGCTCGCGCTCATTATGGGCGCTGAAGGTATTGCAGTCGGTATGAGCACTAAAATCCTGCCACACAACCTGAATGAAGTAATCGAAGCGGAAAAAGCGTGCCTGCGAGGTGAGCCGTTCCAG
>JAZUFS010000339.1:0-1635 GCA_045640805.1 Treponemataceae bacterium | reverse complement strand
AGGACCAAAAAAAAGCCGGAGAACTGGACTCCCGCTTTTTTTTTACTGCAGGTCGCGTTTTATCACGCAGCGGATGAGGCGCGGACCGCCTCCCTTCGGAGGGAACGCGAACTCAATCCAGTCTCCGGTTCCGTTCATGACAGCTTCTGCGCTGATTGAACGGGCCGGAATGTCAAAACCTTCAGCCACACGTGCAATATTGGAGCTTCTGTCATATGCAGTGGCATTCAGGCGGTGTCCCTTCTGCTGCTGGCGTACCATGCCAAGAGCATCATTGTCACAGACAAATACGGTCACATCAGCATTGAGCTCGGCGAGGGTCGCAAACTCCTGTACATTCATGAGGATTGATCCGTCGCCAGAAATGCAAAGCACGCGCTTTTCAGGATGAGCTGCGGCAGCACCAATTGCCGCAGGAAGACCGAACCCCATAGTACCGAGCGAGCCCGAAGCAAGAAACTGCCGCGGGTACTTGAACGGGAATCCATTTGCCGTCCACATCTGATGAAGGCCGACATCTGCTGTTACAAGCAGATTCTCAGACGGATAGCCTGCACTTCCGGCACATACTGCCAGAGCCTCTATGAGACGGGCACCATCGGTCATGGAATCATGGCGGTCAGCAGCAAGACGTTTCATGTCGTCGACTGAACCGGAAATAAGGCATTGTTTGAAGTACTGCGTCAGACATGGGAATATTGATTCTGTATCAGCTACAATTGAGCAGTAAGCGGGCAGCAGTTTGTCTACCTCTGCGGCATCAATGTCGATGTGCAGGAGCTTCGCGTCGGCGAGGAATGCACCGCGTTTGCCTGCCGCACGTTCGTCAAAACGCACACCGGCGGCAAGAACGACGTCTGCAGTCCTGAGCAGCTCATTTGCTGAAGGAGCGCCGTACATGCCCGTCATGCCGGCGTAACACGGATGATCGTGCGGAATGGCACATAATCCCATAAGGCTTGTGACGACCGGCATGGGGAATACGTCAAGAAAATCTTTGAGGGCGGATGCACTCCAACTGGAATTACAGCCACCGCCGGCGAAGAGCACGGGATGTTTTGCATGGACAAGGGTTTCCGTGAAAACACGGAGCCGGGATGCGAGTTCTGCGCCTTCAGTGCGGTAACGGGCGGCGCGGCGTTCACGGCAACCGGGTTCGGGCCATGACTCAAACTTCACTTTCTGTTTCTGTACGTCTACCGGCACATCAATGAGCACAGGACCGGGACGGCCGGAAGCGGCAAGTCTGAAAGCTTTAGGGATGGCATCGAGCAGTTCTTTCGCGTCGGTAACCATCATGCTGTGTTTCGTTATCGGAAAGGAAAGGCCGAAAGTGTCGGCTTCCTGAAACGCGTCTGTTCCTATGAAGTTTGTGGCTACCTGGCCGGTAATGATTACGAGGGGGACTGAGTCTGCACGGGCGTCGGCAATGGCGGTAAGCAGATTCATGGCGCCCGGACCGCTTGTTGCAATGCAGACAGCAGGCATGCCTGTTGGACGGGCATATCCCTGTGCGAAAAAACCGCCCGCCTGCTCGTGGCGTACAAGAACATGACGTAATTTGCTTGAAGCAATGGCGTCATACAGCGGAAGGACGGAACCACCGGGAATGCCCGCAATGTACTTCACATCCTG
>JAZUFS010000338.1:0-2177 GCA_045640805.1 Treponemataceae bacterium | reverse complement strand
CGTCCATGTATTTTGTAGTTGAATGTACGACGATGTCTGCACCCCACTCAAACGGGCGGCAGAAGACAGGTGTCGCAAACGTATTGTCTACGATGAGCGGCACATTGTTTGCGTGTGCTGCTTTCGCCCATGTCTCAAAGTCAAATACCGTCAATGCAGGATTTGCGATTGTCTCGCCGAAAACACACTTTGTGTTAGGCTTGAATGCAGCCATTATTTCGTCATAGCTTGCGTTTACATCTACCCAAATGCACTCAATGCCGAGTTTCTTAAGCGTAAAACCGAACAGGTTGATTGTTCCGCCGTAAATTGATGAAGAGGCAATGAAGCTGTCGCCTGCAGAACAAAGGTTCAGTACGGAAAGAAGGCTTGCTGCCTGACCTGAGGATGTAAGCATTGCACCGACTCCACCTTCAAGTGCTGCAATCTTTTTCTCGACAGCATCGCAGGTAGGGTTTGCAAAGCGGGAGTACATATACTCGGTAGGCTTGTCAAAAAGTGCTGCAACGTGATCGCAGGAATCGAAACGATACGTTGTGCTCTGAACAATCGGGATAGTTCCCGGACCGCCATTTTCAGGCTTGTAGCCCGCATGAAGACAGGCTGTTTCAATACTCATTTTCTCTGACATATCCTCTCCAGAATAGGGATAAATTTCCACACACAGATACTTTCATTTTCTTGAAAAACGTTCATTCAGTCAATGGCATGCAGTAAGATACGGGGCTTCCGGTTGCAGGCAACCGTCGGGTCTTTCGTGCTTCCGCTGACGCTCCATTCCTGGCGGCGAACCGCCCCGAACGCTGCCGCGGCACTACACCCCCTAAGCCGTTTCATGCTATACTCGGCGCCATGAAGTATTCCGTTACGCTGACATTGCACGACGGCGCTGATATGAGTGAAGGCGCCCTCAAAAAGCTTGCAGTCCAGGAACTTGCACGACAGCATGTACGCATCACAGCAAAAGATATCTCGGCATTTGTTTTCAAGAAGAAATCGCTTGATGCGCGGCGTAACCAGATCAAGACAATCCTGCGCTACGACGTCTACACGGATGGAGATAAACCTGACACGGCGGATGGTGTACTACGCCCATGGAAGCAGGTAAAACAGGCGGATAAGCAGGTCATCATCATCGGGGATGGTCCGGCGGGGCTTTTTGCAGCACTCCGGCTGCTTGAGGATGGCATTAAGCCCGTGATTATTGAGCGCGGACCTGAAGCTTCTCAGCGCAAACGTGACATTGCAGACATTTCACGCACAGGTTCCGTCCACGCGGATTCGAACTACTGCTTTGGAGAAGGTGGCGCGGGAACTTTCTCTGATGGCAAACTTTTCAGCCGGTCCAACAAACGCGGAAACATAGATAAAATTCTTGCAGTTTTTGCCTTTCACGGTGCCCAGCCGTCAATCACGACAGATGCGCATCCACATATCGGCACAGACCGGCTGCCTGCCATTATTACGGCAATGAACGAGACGATACGTTCCCACGGCGGTGAGGTTCACTTCAATACACGCTGCACTGCATTTATTATAGAAGAAAATAACGTGAAGGGCGTTTCCTGTGTGAACACGCTCGACGGCAGCCGCACAGATTTCACGGGAAATGCCGTCATTCTGGCAACCGGCCATTCAGCACCAGACGTGTATGAAATGCTTGCAGCCGCGAATCCGGCTTCACTTGAGGCGAAAACGTTTGCAGCGGGAGTGCGCGTGGAGCATCCGCGTGAAATGATAGACCGCATACAGTATCACGGACGGGAACGCAGCGGGGATTTACCTGCAGCAGAGTACCGGCTTGTAACACAGGTCGATGGTCGCGGCGTCTACAGTTTCTGCATGTGTCCCGGCGGACTTGTTGTCCCGTCAGCATCTGCACCGGGAGGCGATGTCGTGAACGGCATGTCGCCATCAAGCAGAAACGCGCGCTGGTCAAACGCCGCCATAGTAGTTGAACTGCGCCCTGAAGATTATGCCGTGCCAGACACTGCTGACCCGGCAGATGCACTCTCGGGATTACGCTTCCGTACGCAGATGGAGCAGGCCGCATACGCCGCGTGCCATGAAGGCGCGTCTGCAGTTGAAAGCACTGCCGCTGATAAGGCCGTACCCCGCTCAGCAGACACTGCTTCCGACGTGAATCCGCAGGAAGTCGGATCGTAGCCATGTCGTTC
>JAZUFS010000337.1:0-3194 GCA_045640805.1 Treponemataceae bacterium | reverse complement strand
TTCAACGAAGCATATAAGAAAGGCCTGTTCTACCGCATCATCGGTACGAACGCCGTTTATCACGAAGAGCTCCTGAAGTGCGAATGGTACATCAGCACCAACGTTTCAGGACTTTTCGCCAATGTCATAGCACGGCTCCATCACAATCAGTCACTCAGTGACCTGCTTGATAACCGTACCATCATTGAGAAACTGGTAAAGCACGACTGATATGAACAGGGCTGTTTTCTGTGCAGATATAGGAACATCCTCACTCAAAGCTGCCCTGATTACACCGGACGGAAAAGCCATCGCGCGGACCACAGCTGCCATTGACAGCAAAAAAGAGTCTGACCGGTGGCTTTTTTCGTTGAAAGAAGCATTTTCATCCCTTAAAAAACAGGTTGATGATCAGGGACTTCTTGATATTCTGGCAATTTCCATTTCAGGCAACGGTCCGAGTCTTGCAAACAGCGCAGGTTCTTTCCTTTGGAATGAGCCGCTCCGCGAAGGCGAAATTGCTGCCGAAGTTTCATCTCTTGCACCGACCATGTCGCTGTTTCTGCCGCGTCTTCTTCACATCAAGCATGAAAAGAAGGAAATGTGGGTCACGGATGAGATGATTTTCCCCGTTCCCGAGTGGCTCGTCTATCAGCTTACAGGCACTGCACAGACCGTACTTCCCGACATCCGCTACAAAAAAGCATATTGGACAGACGAAGACCTTCGCGATTTCGGTATTCCCGAAAAGAAGCTGCCACGGTATGCACCAATCGGAAAAAGCGCCGGCAACATCAAACGTGAAATAGCCGCCGGCATGAACATGATTGAGGCAGACTGCCCGGATGAAAAACTTCCGAAGGTATTCTGCAGCGGACCAGATTTCACGATTGCACTTATTGGAACGAACACGCTTTCACCGGGACTTGTCTGTGACAGGGCAGGTACAAGCGAAGGAATAAATCTCTGTACGGAAGAACCGCTCATTGCGCAGGGAATACGTACGCTGCCGTCTCCGGTACCGCCATATTGGAACGCCTCAGTCCTTATTCCGGACAGCGGGCTCAGATTCAGCAAGTGGCGGTTTGACAATCTGTATGCCGACATTCCATACGACGAAACGGTAAAATGGATTCTGGAACATGAAGAAAGTGACGGCTTTACCCTGCTTCTGGACATTGCGTTCGGAGTACGTAAGGAAATGGGCAGGCTTTTCAAAGCGGCAGAAGAACACAAGATATCTGTTCCAAAAATCATTTCCTGTACTGGCGGACAGGCCTGGTGCGCCCCATGGATGCAGATGAAAGCTGATATCACGGGCATTCCGTACGCTGTTTCAGACTGTGCCGATTCAGAACTTACCGGAGATGCTGCCGTTGCCATGTTCGGACTTGAAGAATACACATCAATCTCATCTGCTGCTACGGCAATGATGACACACAGGACAATCTACTTCCCGGATAAAGACCGGCAGAAGCACTATATTGACATATACAAGAAATTTAAAGGAATCTGAAACCATGAAGTGTGTTTACCTTCCCAAGAAAATCTCTGCACTCATTTTTGATATTGACAATACTCTTTATAGTAACAAGGATTACGCGCACGAACAGGTTGACGTCCAGGTACGTGCCTTTGCAAGACTCAAGCATATCACGGCAGAAGAAGCACGGCTTATGGTTCAGACAGAACGTGACATGTGGGCACAGGCTCATAACGGAGATCAGATTACCCTTGCCAACATAATGATCAAGTTCGGAATTTCCATTGATCAGATTATTGAATGGCGCAACAAGCTCATCAAACCGGAACAGTACCTTAAGAATGATGACAAGCTGATCCGCGAAATAGGCGAACTTGCCACGAAATACAAGCTTATTGCGATTACAAACAATCCTGTAAGTACCGGCAGACGAAATCTTGACGCAATTGGAATCGGCTCTTTCTTTGAACATGTAATCGGGCTGGATACTACAGGCCTTTCAAAACCGGCACCGGCACCTTTCATCAAGGCATTCGAGATGCTCGGCGTTCCATCTGATGAAATTGTTTCCATTGGAGACCGTTACGCTGTAGACATTGCCACCCCGGTCGCACTCGGCATGGGCGGTATTCTGGTAACGGGCCCGGAAGATATCTACGCGCTGATGAAGGAAAAAATCTTATAAGAAAAAGCGCCGCATGGACGCGGCGAATAGCGTACGGCGAGAATGCGGAAGCATTGTCGCCACATAATAACTGCAAAAAAAAGCGCCGCACGGACGCGGCGTAGTCGCAGATACGAAGACTTTGTCTTCGTACCGACGAATGGGTACAAGGATGTACCCATTCGTCTGATCCATACACGAGTCGAACGTGCGACCTTCTCCTTAGGAGGGAGACGCTCTATCCAGCTGAGCTAATGGACCATTTTCCGCATATGCAGAAAAAAAAGACGTTCACCAGATGGCGAACGTCCGAATAGTATCATACTCCCGCGCTTTTTTCAACAAGAGTGCGGGATGCGTGAACTGCACGTTATTTGTTTGTAAGTGCTCCGTAGAGGCCGACAAGCCAGCCAGCGCAAATCATCCAGAAGCCGATGTAAGCATGCTTGAACATGCCCTTTCCGAAGACCTGGCCGATCCAGCTGTTGTTGAAGAAAATAACAAGCATTACGCCACCTGCAATACTTACCAGAATGCAGATGAGTTTCAGCATTTTTGCGCCCTTATTTTTCAGCAGTGCGATGACTGCTCCGAGGATGGCTCCGCAGAAAATCATGAGACCGGCGATTGTAATTGTCCCGAAATTATCAAAATTCAGGAAATCGAATCCGTTTTTGGTTAATCCGAGCAGTCCCTTTCCCTTGAACATAGGACAGATGAAACCAGCAATGATGAGAACAGTTCCAATCAGATAAATCAATGGGAACTTTGCGCCTTTTTTTGCCATACACAACTCCTTTTTACCACCCGAAGTGGTGGCATATGTCACAGGGTAAACACCCCACGCATTATGAAATTAAGTATATCACACATTTTAGAGATTTCAACTTTTTGTTGACAAATATATACAACTTTCCTAAACTTACTTTATCAATGCGGGCGTCGTATAACGGCTATTACAGGCGCTTCCCAAGCCTCAGACGGGGGTCCGACTCCCCTCGCCCGCTTATAAAGTATATTTCGTCAAACTTAACCTAGTCTTCTTTTAAAACACTCTTTCTTAAACTT
>JAZUFS010000336.1:0-3557 GCA_045640805.1 Treponemataceae bacterium | reverse complement strand
CCTTGGGAATTTGCTTTTCCTGTCGTTTGCGCGACCAATGAACGATAAAAATCTTTCTTCAGACGCACGAAAACAGGGCGTAGATGCGTTTTCTAGAGTGGAGCGGCATATTTCACGGTTATGCGTTTTATGGCCAATCCTGACTGGGCGAAGCGGAGCGAGAAGAGCGTGTGCTTGCCAATCAGCTGGACGTTGTTGCTCATCGACTTGACCGCACCTCCTGTTCCGTTGAACGTATACGTACAGATTGGAATGCCATTGAGCGAAAGGAGTACAGGCATCTGCGCGAGTTCAGGCGAATCCGAAGAGGCATCAATTGTAACCGTATAGTTGCCAAGGTCAGTAATGTCGAGGCAGCTGGACCAGGTGCTTGCTGCAGACGTATCAATGTCCGTGCCGTCAATTTCAATGGCAGGAACTGCTTGTTCAGCAAGTGACGGTATCGTGTAGTACTTCACATCCTGAGTGTTCGTCGTGCAGGCAGTTTCCGGCCGGTTCACTATTTCCACGAAATCGTTGCCACGGGGATGTGTCTCGTCATTCAGGCGCTGCCATGCGTGTGTGCCCTTAAGCCAGCTGATGATGTTGTCAGCGGCACGCAGAAGCTCGGCGCGTGTCAATGTTCCGGCAGTAAGTTCCGCCTGCAGGTTGTCGCCATGAAGATTTTTGGACGAGTCAGGACATACCATGTACAGGTCGTTCTGGGCGCGGACCATGCTTGCAAAATCGCTTCGTGAAGGGCCTTTGGATTCATCGTTTACCTGAGCCCACCAGTCTGTCATGGTAATTCCTGTAAATCCCCATTCCTTACGGAGGATGAGCGTGTTCAGGTCGTAGCAGCCGGCAGTCCATGTACCGTTGACGGCACCGTACGTTGTCATGATGACGTCTGCGTCAGCCTGCTTTACGGCCATTTCGTATCCCTTGAGATAGATTTCACGTAATGCACGCTGACTTACGGTGCTGCTTACTGAGTGGCGACCGGTTTCCTGGTTGTTGCAGCAGAAATGCTTGAGGGAGCCGGTGACGCCGGAACTGTGCAGGCCGCGGATAGTTGCGGAAGCGAATGTTCCCGTTATGAACGGGTCTTCAGAGAAATACTCGAAGTTTCTGCCATTCAACGGGTAGCGGTGGATGTTGACTCCCGGCCCCAAGAGTATATCAACCTGATGCCAGGTCATTTCCTTTCCTGTATATCCGTAGAGCTTTTCAATCAGTTCAGGATTCCATGTGGATGCCATCATGGTGCCGCACGGCATGCTGAATGCCTGGTCGCCGGTATCAAGACGCATGCCGGAAGGTCCATCGTCACAGCATGCACACGGAATTCCAAGCTGCTTCATGTGGTCTGTGACACCGCCGAAACCTGCGGCAGTTCCAGGAGTAACGCGCGGGCTTCCCATGCCTTCACCGCGGACGATGCAGATAAGGTCGTCATCCGTGAGCTGTTCGAGAATGCGTGCGTTTTCAAGCTTATCCAATGTAATGGAGTATTTCGTCTTTTCCTGAGTAAGTCCTTCAACCCTGTGGGCAATCTGAGCGGGCTTTTTCGCCGGCAACTTCTGCTTCGTGAAAGAGTAGCGGTTGCCATATTGGTCAGGAGTGCCTGTAATGTCGATTTTGCTTTTTTTGCCGAGAAGAACCGGGTGAAGCCGTTCAAAGGAAACGACGGGAGCGAGTGCTTCGTGGAGCGTCTCAGTCACAATCGTTCTTTCAAGGGGAACTGCTCCTGCAAGGGAAGCGCTTCTGACATCAGTTCCGAGATAGAAGCGGTAAGTTCCTTTTTCAAGAACCATGCATGCTTTGTTTCCGGTAACGCCGGTATCGTCAAAGCTTGCAAACGCATCGAAAGATACTTCAAAGGACAGGTCTGTCCTGTCACCTGGTTCAAGCACCGGCGTCTTTTTAAAGCCGATAAGGACGCGGGAAGGCTGTCCGAGCAGTCCTTGCGGTTTTTCAACGTACAGCTGGACGGTTTCCTTGCCGCTGAAGCCATCTGTGCCGGTATTTTCGACCGTGCAGTTGACCTGCAGTGTTGGCACCGCATCGGTCTGTCCCGGGAGTGCCTCAACGACGCTGAAACCATGTGGCGTTACGGTGAAATCTGTGTAACTGAGGCCGAATCCGAACGGGTAGAGCACTTTCTGGCGTGCTGCTGTCTCGAAATAGCGGTATCCCACGTAAATATCTTCCTGATAGAGCGCGATATCCGTGTCGCCGAAATTGCCGTATGCAGGATAGTCCGTGATTGTAGCTGCTATCGTGTCGGTAAGTTTTCCAGACGGAGATGCTTTGCCTGTAAGTACGTCCGCGACGCCGAGGCCGCCTGTCATGCCGCCCTGCCATGAAAGCAGTACTGCGTCGGGAGCAAAGTCGCCGATGAAACTCATGTCGATAAGGTTACCCGTGTTGAGCACGACGACCATGCGCTTGAATGCGGAGCGCACCGCTGAAAGCATTTCTTCTTCTGTCGGGGTGAGCTGCCATGAACCGGGGTCTGCGGTGTTGTCGTGGTCTTCACCTGCGGTGCGTGCCAGTATGACGAGCGCTGCATCAGTGCGGGAAGCAGCTGATTGGGCGAGTTCTTCGCTTACGGGCATTTCTGCCTGACTCCACGGCTCTGCGCCCCAGCCCATGCCTTTCACGACCGGATTTGCCTTGTCCCACGCGTCGTACACGGAAGCAAGTTCTGCGTCAATCGTAAGATGCGGCTGGTCTACTTTGGAAGAGATGGCAGCGGCAGGTGCGCGCTCTGCTTCGAGTGCTTCGACTATGCTCCAGATATGGTCTACGTTCACCATACCGCCAGAGCCTGTGCCGCTGTTGTAGTAATGTGTCTGCATGCGTCCGAAAACGGCGAGGCGGGTGCCCGTTTCAAAGGGAAGGGCGTTCTTATCGTTCTTCAGCAGGATGCAGCCTTCGCGTGCAACCTGGCGTGAAGTTTTAAGATATTCGTTCCAGTCAAGAATGTGCTTTTCCATAAGCGTAGTATACTCCATAAAATGATTATGCACAAAAGTTATAAAATGTAAAAAACGACTGTACAAAATGTAACTTGATGCACTATACCTTATGTCTGAGATTCTTGGAAAAGTGCAGTCAGTGTAAAAAAAATATGCTATACTTTGTTCCATGAAAAGCACGATTTTTACCGTTCAGGACAGGCAGAATGCCCTTGATTTCATCCAGAAAATAACTAAAGAATGTGACCAGATTGCAGCTCTTGTGCAGGTTGGTTCCGGTGCAAAGGGGTTCACTGATGCATATTCAGATCTGGATTTTGTCATTGCGCTTGATACAGCAGAATCCATGCTCAGCGTCATGGATTACATGCATCAGAAAATAACGGAAAAGTATGAAGTTGTTTATTTTTCACAGGAAGAAGAAAAGCATCTTCAGTGTTATATTTTAGCTGACCTTCTTGAAATTGACATCGGGTTCGGCTGGTACGAAAGAGCAGCCGCATGGAAACCTGGGTTCAAAGTGTTGTGGGATAAAACCGGTGTCGTTGAAGATAAGATGGTTAAATCTCGCGAATGGATGGACAATGTTATTTT
>JAZUFS010000335.1:0-2143 GCA_045640805.1 Treponemataceae bacterium | reverse complement strand
GAAAAGTAATGGAAACTGCAAAATACCCTGCACCGTGGAACCTGAACGGCAAGGGATACATCTTCATCTACAAGTTCCCCAAAAAGTTTGTGGAAGAGCAGGGGAACGTCCCCGGGTTCCTGAAAGGCAAGTTCTGTGGCGGCTTCGGCGCAGTTATGCTTGTTGACTACTCTAAGTCAGACGCAGGCCCGTACGGCGAGTTTCTGTTCATTCCGGGCAAGTTCCGCTTCAACGGCAAGAAGCTCGACACCATCAGCAAGATTTACGTTTCAAGCATGGAAAGCGTCGTGAACGGCCGCGCAAACTGGGCCATCCCCAAGGAACAGGCTGACTTTGCGTTCAAAATGCTTGATGAGAAGACTGAGTCCATCGAAGTCAGTACAAAAGATGGCCCTGTTGCTTCCTTTGAGATTAAAGCGGGCGGCCTGCATTTCCCGGTCAGCACAAAGCTCCTGCCGTTCCCGCTTGTTCAGAAGCAGGATGATAAGCTTTTCTACACCAACTTTTTCGGAAAGGGCCGTGGTTGCCTTGCCCGCCTGAAAAGCGTGAAGATCAACAGCGCCCAGTTCCCTGACATAAGCCAGTGTAAGCCGATTGCCGTCGTGAAGGTCGAGCCGTTCGACATCACCTTCCCGAAAGCTGTTATTGAATAAGCAGACTGTTTCCGGACAGAAAAACTGCGAATTCTGCGGACAAGGCCTGCTTTTTCAACTGTTTTGTCCGTGGTTGCGGTCTCAGAGACACATGCTTTATATACAGAACAAGCTGAATATGCGGCGAAATCTGCAAAACAGGCCAGTTTCGCGGCATTTTTCAGTTGTTCCAGCTCTTTGATCTGGAGAGTTTTGCCGGACATACAGCAAAAATGCATCCTTGCGCCCTTTTGGCTGTTTGCAAGCACGGACAAAACCTGCGAAAATCCCCCTCCGTGTCCGCAGAAATGCCACTTTTTGCCGCCGCAGAGCGCTGAGCCGCGGTAACCTGCAGAAATCCGCGGGTAAGTTGCGCACGTCGTTTTCTGTCTTCTGCTAGTATTGAACCATGAGGTGGTGATACAGCACCGTGGGCGCATCCTGAGAGACGCGCATCAAAGGAGACAGTTATGAATGCAAAAATCATCATGAAAATCATTTCCACAGTGCTCGGCATTGTGGGGCTCATCATTCTCGCGGGAAGCTGGAAGACTTTCGGTCCGTTCGTGAAAGCCGCGAATTCCGTAAAGCAGCTTTCCGACCATTTTTATTACCTGGAATTCAAGGGCGACACGCAGCTTGAAGAGTACCTCGCTCACGGCGGCGCCGCTTCAAACGAGGAGATGGCAGTCTATATTGAAAGCCTGCTCCGCGGAAAGAACATAGATAAGGTTTTCAAGGACAAGGTGCCGCTCAACACGGGCTGTGCTTCCATTTCATGTACGGCACCTGACGGCAAGAAGGTTTTCGGCCGTAACTACGACTGGAACCCTGACGCCTTCAAGTACGGCATCATCATCAAATCAACACCGAAAAACGGCTATACGTCCATCTCCACACTGCAGCTCGATTTTCTGGGCTTTGGCGAGAACTTCAAGCCGGACACATTTGCCAACCGCTACTTAAGCTCAGCCGCGCTGTTTGTCCCGCTCGACGGCATGAACGAAAAAGGGCTGTGCATCAGCGACCTGATGGCGGGCGACGATGAGTGCACTTCCCAGGAAAGCGGACAGAGTGCCGTTACAACGACACTTGCCATCCGCGGCATTTTAGACTTCTGCGCTGATGTTCCTGAAGCACTCGCATTCCTTGAAAAGCACGACATGCATTCAGTCATAGGACACGCCCATCACTTTGCAGTCAGCGATAAAGCGGGCAGGGCTGTTGTTGTCGAGTACATTGACAACAAAATGGTCGTGACAGAGTCTGACACGCTTGCCAACCACTACCTGGCTGTTGAACGCGACGTGAAGACTCTTGAAAACTCAACAATGCGCCGCGCCATACTGGATGAGCGCCTTTCCCAGAAGGGTGCACTGACAGAAGGGGATGTGAAGCAGGTGCTCTCTGACATCCGCGCAAGTCAGTACGGAAAAGACAGCAAGACCTGGTGGAGTGCCGTCTTCAATCAGGATGACCTGACCGTGAAGTACTATCTTGAAGAAAACTAC
>JAZUFS010000334.1:0-4168 GCA_045640805.1 Treponemataceae bacterium | reverse complement strand
TTCCATATCCGTGATTTTCACGCGCTTCCACTTTGCAAGCGAATGGACAATCTCCATCGTCTTGTCGTTCATGTCCTTCACAGGAAAGGCAACTGCCCGCTCGACGCCATTCAAATCATCATTCAAGCCTGTTCCCCGCTCTACAAACATAGGAGCGGTGACGCGGGTAAGGTTCAGCTCTGTAGAAAGTGCGAGCTGAAAGAAATCTTTGATCATTACAATGGCATGTTCAGTCTCTTTGACTGAAAGAAGGGATTTATAGCCTTCTGGAATAACTGTGTGTGACATATGAATATTTATACGTTTTTCATGCATAAATGTCAAACTCCCAACGCTAAACCTGTAGTTTAACCTGTTCTGCATTTAAGTTGTTTTTTACATAGAAACGAAGTATACTTACTGTATATGAGTCTGGTATCATACGCGACCATAAACATCATAAACATCGTACTTCTTTCGGCTTTTGCCATAAGGCAGAAACTGACGCACAAGAAAGACGATGCCTCTCATCAGTTTCTGAACCTTCTGTTCGTTTCCATACTGTTCTGCGTAAATGACTGCATCTGGGGACTCATTTCAGCGGGAAAACTACGCTGGGGCTCTTCCGCATTCTTCCTGTTTTCAACGACATTCCACTGGTTGTCAGGCTTTACCGCATGGGTTTGGTTCCGGTACATAAAGCTGTATTCCCACAAAAAGGAAACAATAAGCCTTGGAAAATACCTTTTCTGGCTCATCCCGCTCGGTGTTCTGACGGTTCTTCTGATCGTCAACTTCTTTACACCGACGGTTTTCCATATCACGACAGAATCAGGACAGCTCGTCTATAACACAGAGAAAGGGCGAATCATACCGTTTCTGCTCGAGATATTCTATTTCGTTCTGGGACTGATAGATACAATCATTCATAGTATAAAAGAAAAAGATGACATAAAGCAGAAACGCTACATCACGGTCATGATATTTGCCATTCTGCCAATTCTGACAGGTATCTTGCAGTATCAGCTTCCCGACTTTCCAGCCTATTCCATAGGATTCATGTTTTCATGCATCACCATCTTCCTTTTCAATACGACTGCAGAAAACGAGATTTTCTCCATAATGATGCATGAACAGAAGAACCTTGAGAAGATTTCTTCATACGAGCAGCAGCTCAAGAACGCATTCGAAAACGAAATATACCACGAGATGCTTCAGAAACTTGGAGCGGGTGTTATTGCAGTCAACATGGACAATGATATTGTCTTCATCAATGACGCTGCAGCAAGGATGTACGGTTTCAAAAACGCCGCATCATTCACGGCTACAACAGATGAGCTGATTCTGAAAAGCGACTCAGCATGCGCCGAGGGTATTCTGGGAAAACTTCGGGAAATGAAGAAGACTGGCGGCCATCTGAGTTTTGAAATTTCCACGCGCCATAACGGATACAAAACAAGAAACATCCTTGTAGAAACGCATGTTGTCGATGTCTTTGGAAACAAAAGACTCGCCATTTTCTGTCTGGCAGACATTACCAACAACAAAATGCTTGAAAAGGAACTGCTGCACCTTTCTGAAACTGACCCGCTTACAGGTCTTTCAAACCGCAGAAGTGGTGAACAGCGTACAGAGCTGCTGCTTCTGAGCAACAAGGCAGGCATGTTCTGCATTCTTGACGCAGACCACTTTAAGACAATTAACGACACATACGGCCATTCCGTTGGTGACAAAGTGCTTGTTGCCATTTCACAGTGCCTGAAAAAAGCATTCCGTGGCCTCGATATCATCATGCGCATGGGTGGTGATGAGTTCTCTGTATTTGCCGTAAACATCGATACTAAAGAAAAGGCGAAAATCTGTCTTGACCGCCTTGTTGAAGAAATAAAGAATACCCAGGTTCCTGAACTTAAGGGTTCTTCCTTCTCCGTCAGCATAGGAGCAGTCCTCTGCTATCCTGAAGCAGGCAAATCTCTTGATGAATACTTCAAGCTTGCAGACTCGGTTCTCTACAAGAGCAAGGAAATAAGAAACAACCATTATGAATTCTGCGACTACGAAATGCCCGCACTGCCAGCAGCAGCATTTTCAATAGGCACTCCGGAAGAAGTCGAAGATCTGTAATCTGAACAGTTCACTCCGCTTTTCAGCACCAATATTGTGATATACTTATCCTCATGAAAAGAAAGACACGCCGCATTATCTATATCTGTCTGCTGCTCGTTTTCGCAGCAGGATATCTTTACGTGAACCAGGGGACGGTTCTCTCTGCACACTCGGATCAGTCCTCACACACCGCCGTAACCCAGGGGACGGTTCTCTCTGCCCAGACTCCAGCGCTCGCTCTCGGCAACGACATCCAGCTGCCGGTCTGCCCTTCCACAACAGGCGCGAGCGTTGAAAGCGGCCATGAGTTCAGGAGCTTTTCAGGCTACACCATCTGCTACCGGGAAGAGTACGAGCAGCCGGAATGGGCCGCCTACACGCTGACAACTGATAAGCTTGTAAAGAACGCTTCCCGCGAAGACAACTTCCGTCCTGATCCGGAGATCAGCACAGGCTCAGCATCACTTGCCGACTACAAGGGCTCAGGCTATGACCGCGGGCACCTCGCACCGGCTGCGGACTTCTCATACAGCGAAGAAGCGATGAGCGACTCGTTCTACTTAAGCAACATGAGCCCGCAGAACGGCAGTTTTAACCGCGGCATCTGGGCAAAACTCGAAGCCGCCGTACGCGACTGGGCCGGAGAAACGCTCGTCACCTACGTCGTGACAGGTCCCGTCCTTGAAAAGCCCGCAAGTGAGTACGGCTTCATCGGAGCAAACGAGGTCAGCGTACCCGAGTTTTACTATAAGGCACTTCTGTTCGTGTACGCGGATGACGCTGTTGCGACATCCGGTGCGGCTGACAGCGCAAAGACTCCAGTTGCTTTGACGGCCGCTGGAGCATCCGCTGACGCACTCATCAGCGCCACGACAAGCGACGGCCAGCAGGTGTGGCTGTACGCGGCGGGCTATCTGCTTCCGAACGAAAAGAGCAGCGCTGACCTCGCGTCGTTCACGGTGAGCATCGACGACATTGAAGCACGCACCGGACTCGACTTCTTCAGCCTGCTGCCGGATGTGTATGAAGACGCGCTTGAGGCTAGAAGGTAAATTTCGGGTATAAATTTTCACTGAAAGAAACAGGAATTCAGCGTATAATTGTTAAAGAAACTATGAAAACAGTAATAATTCACGGACAGAGTCACAAAGGCTCAACGTACACTATTGCACATCAGCTTGCAGATAAAATCGGCGGAGAACTGACAGAGTTTTTCCTTCCACGCGATTTTGGCGAATTCTGCTGTGGTTGCACAAACTGCTTCACCGAATCGGAAACAAAGTGCCCGCATTACGAAAAGCTTGCACCGCTCACAAAAGCAATGGACGAGGCAGACGTCATCATTCTTGCAAGCCCGGTTTACGTTTTCCATGCAACCGGCGCCATGAAAGCATTTCTTGATCATTACGGCTACCGCTGGATGGTTCATAGTCCTGAAGGTTCAATGTTCACAAAACAGGCAGTCTGCATCTCTACAGCAGCTGGAGGCGGAATGCGTTCAGCAAACAAGGATATGAAAGACAGTTTGTGGTATTGGGGCATTCCTAAAATCTACACATACGGCAAAGGAGTTGCAGCTACAGACTGGCAGGGTGTAAGCGGGAAAATCAAAAAGCAGATTGATAAAAAAACAACATCAATTGCCCGTAAAATCAAACGCAGAAACGGCAAGGTTAAGCCTGGTATTTCGACCCGCGCCTTCTTCTTTATGATGCACCTTCTCCAGAAAAACGGATGGAATCCGCGCGATAAAAACTACTGGATAGAGAAAGGCTGGACAGAAAAAGAAAGGCCTTGGAAAAAGTGAAATAAAAAAGCGGATGAACCCCGAAAGCATCATCCGCTTTTCTACTTATTTCACGCTCTCAAGCACTTTCTTCAGCACTGCAAGTCCTGCGTCAGCGTCCTTCTTTGTCAGGACAAGCGGCGGCAGGAAGCGGAGTGTGTTCGGTCCGGCTGTCGAAATGCAGAGGCCGAGCGGCTCAGCTTCAAGGCAGTTTTTCTGAACGGCGCCTGCGCTCTGCTCAATGTCGATGCCGATCATAAGGCCCTTGCCTCTTACTTCCTTTACGCACGGCAGGTT
>JAZUFS010000333.1:0-2640 GCA_045640805.1 Treponemataceae bacterium | reverse complement strand
AAACTTCAGGATTCCGTCGACAGCATCAAGTTCCAGCTTGCAAACCTGAGTGACGACCTTAAATATGAGTTCGACGGCCTGAAAGTAGCCGAACGCATGAAGGAAATTGAACGCCAGAAAACAGCCTTTGACAAGATGTTCACCTATCTGAAGTACGCAAATCCGAACGATGAAGACATTGACCTCATGACATACTATGAGCTTAAGAATTATGCCATAGATGCATTTGGTTCCCTCGATAAGATGCGCCAGACAATACAGAACTTCTTTACCGATTACTACAAGGGCGATGCCGTTGC
Organism: Treponemataceae bacterium; assembly: GCA_045640805.1. GTDB lineage: Bacteria > Spirochaetota > Spirochaetia > Treponematales > Treponemataceae > Treponema_I. The sequence continues at coordinate 2,341 of JAZUFS010000333.1, read as the reverse complement.
CACACGCACATACGGCGAATCATACCGTCTTATCGGTGAAGAACTGTTTGCATGGAGATATCAGACTGCAGATTTCATGGAAACGCTGATTGGTCAGGAACTTGAACTTGCAACAAAGCTGTACACCCTTGCCGGAATCATGCTTGACCCGACAGATAACACGAACATGATGTTTGATATGATGATTCAGGAAACCATGAAGAACAGCGTTGATGCAGAACGTCTTGAAAAACTCGTAAAAATGAACGCAACTTCCGGTTCTGATCCTGATGCAGACATATCCGGCGAAATCATTGCAACACTCTGCGCATACTGGAACATTAAGGCAGAAGAAAGCTTCGATATCCGCACGGATCTGCTGACACGCGAATATAACGTCGCAAATGATGCATGGAATAACCTTGCAGATGCCTTCTGCACATACGAAAAGACAATTGAGGACATAGAAGTTCCAGTTGATAAGAAGGATGAAATCACCTGCAATATACGCGGTGTACGCTGTACGTTCAGCAGAACTATGGAAGCATTCAACTATGCTGAACTGCTTTCTGAACTTGCAGAGCTCTCTGTTTCCCAGAAAACAGAAGCAGCATGGCTCAAGCTGTACACATCAGGATGCCTGCCTTCTGAAAAAGCAGATGGATATGTCAGAATGCTTACAAAAGAAGACTACGGAAGAATCCTTGACTTCTACAAAAACCGCGGTCTTGTTGTAACAGACAGCATGCTCTGCAACCTGCTTTCACAGGATGGCACCCTTCAGGGCCGCGTGAAGGACCCGGAAGGAACCGCTCAGGAAACGACGCTGGTCAACATTTTCAGATACGATGCCGGCATCAATTTCCAGGATGCTGCAGCGTCATCCGTAACGTTTGCCTGCCGCAACGAAAAGGAAACGATGGGCTTCATTGTAGATAACGAACGTCAGGACTACGGCATGGAACTTTCATGGCTGCATCCTTCCTGGAACCTCGTAAAATGCTTTGACGGCTTACACTTCTGGAACGTAAAAGTACCGGCAGTACGCGGCGACACGCTCACGCTGAAAAGTACAGATGAGCTGCTCCTTGAGGATATGGCTGCCCGCAAGAGCGACAAGGCCGTAATCAACCGGATCAAGTACTACGATGACAGTAAAGCGTCAGACAAAGCGTACCTGGTTCCGAACGTAGTCGCAGCATTCTGATGACCGGTTGGCGTGATTCTGGTGACTCTCTGGTGACCCGTTTCATTGCCTTCCGCAATCCCCCGTTACTACCTTCTGTAACGTAAAGATTTATGAGGGACGCCGCGAAAATGCGGCCCCCCGCAGGAGGATTGTATGAGTAAAGAACTTAAGATTGGAAACATGCTTACCGTCATTGTTGCGTTAAGCTGTGCAGGATGCCTGACATCATGTGCAAGCATGCCGAAAACCGATGTGACGCCAATAGGTAACTTCAATGTAGAACGGTATCTCGGTGACTGGTACGAAATCGGCCGCTTCGATTTCAAATGGGAAAAGAACATGAAAAATGTCACGGCAAACTATTCCCTTAACAAGAATGGCACCATTAAAGTCACCAATTCAGGCTACGATTACGTCTCAAAAAAGTACAAGGAATCAGTCGGAAAAGCAAAGTTTGCCACCGCACAGAAAACGGTTGCCGACATGAAAGTCTCATTCTTCGGCCCGTTCTACAGCGCCTACAAAGTAATCGCTCTTGACCCGGATTACCGTTACGCACTGGTAGCAGGCGCCAACAGCAAACTGCTCTGGATTCTGAGCCGTACGCCAACCATTCCGGATGACGTAAAACAGAACTACATTCAGATTGCAAAAAACGCAGGCTACGATTTGACCGACTTCGTCTGGACCGTGCAGGACGAGTGGAAGTAAGTTAAGCTGACGGGGGCATTTTTGCCCCCGTTTTTTTTATTGTACATTTTCTCTATTACAGGTGTATACTTAAAAAAAACAGAAGTGCGGCTATTCAATCTGCACATAAAAGGATGTATGTATGAAAAAAATTGTTTTCGTTTTGCTTGCAGTTCTTGCAGTGTTCTGCCTTGTTTCATGTGACCACGGTAATACTTCAGCACCAGATTCAGCACCAACACCGTGGTATGTCGGTACCTGGAAGTCTGACAATTTTACACAGATTGGTATGGAAGTGTATGGAATTGTTACATTATCTGATGACGGTAAAATTGAATCACTTTACTATCTTTCTGACACCAATCAACTGTGTCTTGGTTACAGGGGAACCTATACGATAAACTCTGAAGAGACAAAGCTTTCCACCATCCTGACAGAAGAATTCATGATGGCCTGGAAATCATGCAATCTTAAGCAGGAATA
>JAZUFS010000332.1:0-4296 GCA_045640805.1 Treponemataceae bacterium | reverse complement strand
CTGGCGCTGTGCATCGTTGAAGTATGCAGGAACAGTGATGACTGCTTCGGTAACTGTCTCGCCAAGGTAGTCTTCTGCAGTCTTCTTCATCTTCTGAAGGATGAATGCGCTGATTTCCTGCGGTGAATATGGCTTTCCGTTGATGTCGATACGGACGTCTTCTCCGTGATCTGTTACATGGTATGGAACCATCTTTGCTTCGCCGGTCAGTTCGTTGTATCTGTGACCGATAAAACGCTTGATTGAGTAAACAGTGTTCTCAGGATTTGTAATCATCTGGTTCTTTGCAGGCTGACCGACGATGCGCTCGCCCTTAGCTGTAAAACCGACGATTGACGGTGTTGTGCGTCCGCCTTCTGAGTTCTGGATGACAACAGGTTCGCCACCTTCCATTACGGCGACACATGAGTTTGTTGTACCAAGGTCAATACCAATAATCTTTCCCATATTCTCTATACTCCTCTATAACCTTTCCTCTTCAGTTTATTCTGTTTTTCCCTCTGCTGCTGCATCAGGAGCCGGGACAGAACCGTCCGGCATATTAACCATGACCTTTGCGGGTCTGATAACTCTGTCTTTAAGCTTGTATCCCTTCAAATATACTTCAGCGCATACCGGTTCGGCAACAGGGGCGGGATTACTTGCGATTGCCTCGTGAAGGTCGTGATCAAATGCATCACCCTTCTCGCCGTATGTTGAAAGATTGTACTTTGCTTCAAGCAGACCGCGCAGCTGTTTGTTGATCATCTTGATGCCGTCTACGACAGGCTTAAGATCTGCTTCCTTACCATCCTTTGCAGCCTGACCTGCAGCAAGTGCGCGATCAAAGTCGTCAAGAACGGCAATCAAATCTGTAAGGAGATTTGTGTTTGCATAATCGAACGCCTCCTGCTTTTCGCGGAGCATGCGTTTTCTGTAATTGTCAAAATCAGCGACCTTTCTGAGGTACTGATCCTTCAGTTCTGCGTTTTCTTTCTGCAGAGCTTCAATCTGCTGTTCAGGAGTCTGTTCCTTCGCAGTTTCTTCAGCTGGAGCTTCTGTCTCTTCAGTTTCCGGAGCTTCTGTTGTCTGGTCTTTAATGTCTTCTTTTTCTTCCTGGCTCATCAGTAAATTTCCTTTAGGGAATTATCCATTATGTGTAACATATTAAAAATACTGAGCGGAAAAAAAATCGTCAATAAAAAAACGAAAATTTATTGTTATATCTGAAAATAAAAAAAACCGGACTGCCCTTGATCAGTCCGGTTAAAGCTTAATTTATAGAAAAACACTTAATCAGCGGGGATTTGCTTTTGAAATTGCTTCCCAAAGTCCGTTCAAGTACGCGCAGCCCAGTGCACGGTCGTACAGTCCATAACCCGGCATTGCAACTTCGCCCCAGATTGCACGTCCGTGGTCAGGGCGGATCGGCCCGTCAAAACCTGTCTCGTACAGAGCTTTCGTAATGGCATACATGTCGAATGTACCATCAGCAGAAAGGTGCGCCGCTTCCTGGAACTTGCCCGGAGCTTCATGCCACAGGTTACGCAGGTGCGCGAAGTGGATGCGTCCCTTGCATGCGCGGATGATGTCAGGCAGATCGTTCTTCGGGTTGGTACCCAGAGAGCCGGTACACAGCGTAATGCCGTTATGAACATCAGGAACAGCGTTGAGCATTTTCAGGATGTGCTCCTTGTCCGTAATGATGCGCGGCAGATTGAATACCGGCCAGGCAGGATCATCCGGATGGATTGCCATGTTGATGTCGTATTTATTGCAGACAGGCATGATTGCCTTAAGGAAGTAGACGAGATTGTCAAACAGGTTCTGCTCTGAAACGCCTTCGTAAGCGGCAAACAGTTCCTTGATGCGTGCCATGCGCTCTGGCTCCCAGCCCGGCAGGATGAAGCCGTTTGACTTGGCGTCAAGGTTACCGAACATGTCAGCAGGATTGATGGCATCTATCATCTTCTGGTCGTATGCCAGAACAGTTGAACCGTCAGGACGCGGCTTGGCGAGGTCACTTCTTGTCCAGTCAAAAACGGGCATGAAGTTGTAGCAGACCATGTGGATGTCTTCTTTTCCAAGCACCTCAAGCGTCTTGATGTAGTTTTCAATGTACTCGTCGCGGCGGCCGTTACCGGTCTTTATATCATCATGAATGTTGACACTTTCAATACCTGATATTTCAAGGCCATTCTTTTCAGCCTGTTCTTTAAGGGCATGTACCTTGCCGGCATCCCAGGCTTCGCCGGGAACGCTGTCGTACAGTGTCGTAATGACGCCCTTTACGCCTGGAATCTGGCGGATCTGTTCGAGTTTCACGGAATCGAAGCCAGGGCCGAACCATCTGAATGTCATTTTCATAGCACAAAATCCTTCTCTATTTCAGCTCAGATGTCGGGCGAGAGTTGCCTTTACGGCGCCCGGACCTGCAATAAGCTCTTTAAATATGGCAGTTATAGTGCCAGCCAGCACTGTTTTTGTCAAATCAGCACCGAAAAGCGCCTCATTTGAAAGCAGAGGTGCAAGATTTCCGGCGACTGAATCGGGTTTCCCGAATACAACAGCAGAAAGGGAATCCTGAAGCTGGGACACAAGAGGATCGGAGCTCAACTTCATCGGCTTTCCTTCATCATCTATTGCAAGGAGATATCTGAACCAGCCTGCAATTGCAAGCGGGATTCCCTTCATGTTTTCAAAGCTGCGTCCTTCGCGGATGTACGACTTGATTGTCTCGCCGTAGCGTACAGGAACTTTCTGTGAAGTATCTGTCGCAATTCGCTGCGGGGTGTCCGGAATATACGGATTTGGCAGGCGCTTTTCAACAACTTCGTCGATAAATGATTTCGGGTCAAGAATTCCCGGATTTACGACAACCGGCAGACCTTCATCATAGCCAATGGTGCGCACCAGTCTGACCAGAAGCGGATTCTTCATTTCCTCCGCGATTGATGACTCACCGAGCAGACAGCCGTACACGGCAAGCGCTGTATGAAGCGGATTCAGGCATGTAGTTACTTTCATCTGTTCGGTGCGGTTGACGGTATTTCTGTCTGTAAGGTAGACGCCCGCGCCCTCAAGCTTGTCGAAAGCAGGACGTCCGTTCGGGAAATTATCTTCAATGACAAGGTACTGCGGCACTTCTGAGTTTACGAACGGGGCAATATACGTGTTGCGGCCAGTCGTTATCGGAGCCATGTCCTGAATGCCGTCGGCTTCAAGCTGCTTCTGGACGGAATCTGCCGGGCGCGGTGTAATCTTGTCGATCATTGACCACGGAAAACTGACCTTCGTTTCGTCATGCAGCCAGGAAATAAAGTCCGCGCCAACAAAACCGTTCTTAAGCCATGCGTCCGCAATTTCAAAGACGGCAGCCTGCAGTTTTTCGCCGTTGTGAGAGCAGTTGTCCATGCTTACAAATGCGAACGGCGTTGCTCCGTTTCTGTAGCGCTCAAGGGCGAGTGCCGTCACGACACTCATTGCGTGAACAGGCTTTTCAGGGCCGTTCTTCATATCCGCAAGTGCAAGGGCAGAAAGCTGACCGTCCATGCCGCGCAGTGAGTAGCCTTTTTCTGTTATGGTGAAGCTCGCCATCTTAAGTGACGGAGAGCGGAAGATTTCTTTCAGGCGGTTCCAGTATGCGCCATCGGAAGCATCTGCGTGAAGAGCTTCTGCAACTGAGGCAACAAGTTTCTTGTCGAGTCTGCCGTCATGGTTCATGAGCACGAGCAACGTAATATTGTCGTATGGCTTATATATGCGGTCGATTATTTCGTAGTCAAATGTGTCGGCGGCGATGATGCCTGTCTCAGCAAGCCCTGCATTAAGCAGGCGCTGCTGCAGTTCGGCGATGAAGCCGCGGAAGATGTTGCCTGCACCAAAATGAACCCATTCAGGATTATCGTGTGTCTTACGGCACATGGTATCTATGTCGAATGATGGAGTCGTTATTCCTTTTTCAGCCCATTCAGGCGATGATAATGACTTTTTATTCAATACTAACATACTAGTATGCTAAAATAACCATTTATTTCTGTCAAGCATTTTTTTTACAATTATAGAAAAAAACGCCACTGCGAGCGCCTCGGCCCCGAGCAGGCCTGCCTGCGAGTGAAATACCATAGCGCCGCAGCGCGGCAGGAGACACAGTAGGCTGACCCCCTGTCACGCACAGCAGTTTATCTCTTGTAGAAGTTGATGAGACATCCGTCGAGAATAATCTTGCGTTCGTCGTCAGTCAGCTCGCCTGTTGTAAGCGTGAACTGCTGTACGGCACCATTTGCAGGATTAAGTCGGATCGTAGCCATGTCGTTC
>JAZUFS010000331.1:0-7336 GCA_045640805.1 Treponemataceae bacterium | reverse complement strand
GGCAGCAGTTCGTCAGGCAGCAGTTCGTCAGGTAGCAGTTCGTCTTCCGGGAATAGTTCGACGGCACAGCAGAAAGCACAGGAAGATGCGGCGAAAGCAGCTGCAGAGGCCGAGGCTGCGCGACTTGCTGAGGAAGCACGTCTGGCCGCCGAAGCTGAAGCTGCGCGTCTTGCGGAGGAAGCTCGTCTGGCCGCCGAAGCTGAAGCTGCACGAATTGCGGAAGAAGCTCGACTTGCAGCAGAAGCTGAAGCTGCGCGTCTTGCAGAAGAAGCGCGTCAGGCCGCCATCAAAGCCGAGAAAGAACGGACTGAGCGTGAAACGTTCAGCAAATCCGTAGCACAATCCGGAAGCGATACTGGCATGTTGAATGATTACAACAAACAGATTTCCTCCATCCAGCAGGATCTTATCCCGATAAAACAGAAACTTGCGTACGGAGCCGCCAGTATGTCTGACAGCGACCTGAAACTTGCTGTAAATCAGGCAACTTCTCTGTCTGAAAAACTTAATGAAGTCAAAGAAACGAAAAGCATGCTCGTGGGTGATCCGGTTTATGTGGCGACAGGACAATATGCAGATTCACCAACTGATTTCAGCATCAGGTACACGAAAAAAACATTTGACATCACAAGAACATACACGACGTCTGATTCAGAAGGAAGTTTCGGGAAAAGCTGGCTCTCTACACTCGATGAACGCCTTATTTTTGGTATTTGGGGAATTGCAGAAGAGGATTGCAGGAATTTCTATCAGAAGACAGTGTCTGTTACGGAAGTAAATCTTAACAATCTGAAAACCTCTTTTACCGCACAATTCGGCCTGGAAAAAGAGTCATGGGATAAGGTCATACCAAAGATTGAAGCAGAACGTAATTCCATATATGACATACAGAAAAGTCTTAAGGAACAGAAGGATGAAGCCCAACGTCTGTGTGAGTATTACACGGGAACAGAATACTATCAGGATATGCTTTCACTGTATAACCAGATTATTTCAATGATAACACTCACAGATGACAGAATCACGCAGTATACGAGTCTCATCAGCGATTGCAGGGAAATCATATCCATCATCAATGAATTTCAGGCGGAACTTACTGCAGAGAAGAAATATTACAACGAAATGGTTTCAAAAACGGACGAAAACAGACGCATACGTGGCATCAACGCCCCGGCACTGTTTCCAGAGACACCAGATTACTACAGCACATGCGGCACCGGCACAATCACCCTCATCGACGGAACAGGTACTGCCTGCACATTCACCCGCGCGTCACAATCCGCTGTGAAAAACGCTCCCGAATCACCCGCCGGAACCGTCTGGAATGCAGAATCTGCCGGCGACTATGTTAGCCTGACAAAAACTGCAGACGGCTATAGTCTCATGTACACAGATTGCAGCCGCAAGCAATTTTCGCCATCGGGATTACTTACGCGCATGTACGACGCATACGGGAACTGGATCGCCTTTGAGCGGACTGACGACGGAAAAATCGTCACAATCAGTACGTCGTGCGGCCGTTCATTCCATGTGCATTATTCCGGGAAGTACATTTCATCCATAGCGGCTGAAAACGGAGGCAGTCAGTCTGTCAGTTTCAGTTACACGGGAGACAGGCTTACTTCCGTGACAGATTCTGAAGGAGATACGACGCGCTACACGTGGAACGCTGGCCTTCTTTCAGGAATTGTCAAACCAGACGGTTCCTCCATCACATTCTCGTTTGAAGCTGCCGGCCCGGACGGAAAACTGCTTACGACATCGACTACAAACGAAGAAGGATTTTCTGAGCACTTCGAGTACGACTTCATCCGGCGTAGTACCATGCACACGGATCATTCGGGAGTAAAGACACTGTATACGTACGACGCGGATTACAATACGACCGGAATTTACTACGCAGACGGGAAAACTGTCCTCATGGATATTGATGCAGACGGAAACGTCACAAGCAGGAACTGTAACGGTGACATTACTCGGTACGTCTATGATGCACATGGCAGGAATACTGCCATCCTGTACAGCGACGGCTCCAGCGAACAGTTTTCGTACGACACTGCAGGACGCGAAACCTCTTACACAGACAAAACGGGCACTAGATTTGATTACACACGGAATGTTGCCGGCGACATTACTGAAATGAAAATCAATGGAATTGTCAGGATGACATGCCGTTACGGACAGAATGGACTTGCAGATTGTGAGTCTGTAATAAGTGACACGATACAGACGACGTACTACGAATATGATTCCCGTGGCAATATGACAAAAGCAAGATCAGCCGACAGAACGGAAGAATGGACATGGGATGAAAATGACAACGTAACAGCGTACAAAGTCAACGGGATTACGGAAAAAGAGTACATCCGGCAGGGACGGACGCTTATTGAGAAATATTTCAACGGGCTTATAACTGCCACCACGCAAAATGAGCGCAAGGACACCATCCGCGTAGAGGAGACTGATTCCGTGACCGGTGACTCCCGCGTAACAGACTACGAGTACGACAAACGCCATCTTATAACCGCTGTCTGGCACGGAGACGGAACACAGCGGGAACTTACATGCCGGTACAGGTACGACGGCGAAGGTAGAATTGAGGCAATTGCCGTTTATCGCGGTGACAGCACCGTCATTGAACATTGCTGCTACAAGGACGCAAACGGTATCATGCAGTCTGAGCCAGTGTCAGTTTCGCTGTTTTCTGTATCTCCAGAAGACACAGAACTGTTCAGTCTCACAACTTCCGAAGGCTTTCTTCATGCTGATCTTTCATTAATTGCATCACGCTCAGATGAATGTTATTCCGCGTCATATACCACACAGTATCTTCCATCAGGACAGGTGCAGCTTACCGTTTGTGACCCGCGCGGCAACATCATATCATCCGTTTATGATGCATGGGGAACGTTGCTTTCAGTCAGTGATGAATTCGGTCTGCGTCCTCTTTCTGACGGAAATGATGAAACCGAAGAAAATGAAAATCAGTCGGGGCATGGCACATCATACAACCTCAGTGAAAACCGCCGCGAACTGACAGTTACTGAAGGCCACTACTACACTACCACGTACGGCCTTAATGCATGGGGCGAGATGACATCGGTTACTGACGGTAATGGAAACACCACGCAGTACGAGAGGGACTACCGGGGAAACATCGTCGCGATAATTGACCCGTACGGAAATAAAACCGTGTTTACCTATAACCAGGCCGGACAGCAGACTTCTACGACATATCCTGACGGCAGCCGGCTTACATACAGGTATGATATTTCGGGAAACATATGTCAGGTAGAGGATGCTTCCGGAATAAAACTTATCCGCGGGTACGATGCTGCAGGGAATATTGTCCACACGGCAGGTCGTGGCATGCAGGATTATGACTTTGAGTACGATTCCCGTAACAGAATATGCAGAATTCTTGAAAACGGACGGCCGATATGGCAGTACGAATACATGGAGAACGGACAACTCGTAAAATGCACGGACGCAAAGGGTAACACGGCGTATTGCAGATATGACGATGACGGCACTTTACTTTCTGAAACTGACAGAAACGGGATTGTGCATTATGCCGGTACATCCACTTCAGGCTCATCTTCATCAGCTGAGGAACGGGTAACTGACCAGTATGGCAATATTCTTGAAATCAGTGATGAAAACGCGCATCTTGCTTTCATGCATGATGATGCGGGATATCTTATCATACAGAAAAACATTGATACGGGAAAAGAAGTTGCCTTTACGTATGACAAAGCCGGCAATAGAACCTCGATGAGCGACGGAACACGTTTCGTAGAGTACGAATACGGCCGGAATAATGAACTTCTGGGTGTCCATGAACGGATGAACGGGAATGTCGTGTCATCAATTACGTTTCAGTACGACTGCCGCGGAAGGGAAACTACAAGGACATGGCTGAACGGCGAGACACAGAGTACCGCGTACGATGAAAACGGCAACGTGACACTTTCCATCAAGCACAGTGCTGACGGGCGCCTTATCTTCGGCGAAGGATTCCTGTATGACAGCAATGGCCGGATTTCGTCAAAAATCACATCCGGCGGGGAGCTTACTTTATGCGAATACGATGATTATGGCAGGCTTTCCCGTGTGTATGTAACTGACACGGAAGAGACTGAACGCAAGGAATGTGACGAAGCAGAATTCTACGGATTGATTCCTCCTTCATCTGTCAACGCCGGTACATCAACGTCACTGTATCTTTCTTCTGACACATACTACAAACTGCAATCGTATCTCAATCAGATGATGAATACGCTCGGAAACGGCCTTTCAGTACTTCAGAATGTCAGGAAAACTGAATATACGTATGATGAATGTTCCAACCGCTTATCTAAAACGACCGCGTCCGGCACCATCGTGTATGGCTACGATGCTGAAAACAGAATGATTTCCGCGGGAAACCATACCCTTTCATACGATGACGCGGGAAATCTTCTCTCAGACGTATCTCCTTTTATCACTGCAGAATATGAGTATTCAGAAGATAACAGGATGACCGCGGCAAGCATCAGGGATTCAATGCGGAACAGCAGTAACATCATTCTATACGGATATGATTCACTCGGGCGTCGTGTCACGGAAGACCGCTACACGAAGATGATGAACGGGACGTATCTGCACACGGAAAAGAATGTCACGGAATATGACGGCTTTTCGTTTGATGTCCAGGAGATGCAGAAATGGCAATATAACTGATTTTTTCATTTTTTCTAAATTTAACGCTAAACTTTCATTTCTATATGTCGATGATTGTAATGTACTTCGGTTTGCTTATCTGCAGGCCAACATGGAGGTTCGATATGGAAAGTTACGCATTAAAAGGACATGGTGATGCACGGGATTATATGCAGATTATCCGTGAACTTGAAGAGGGTTACGTTGTACGTATCGTCCGCGATCAGGATGGTTATGAAGATGTAACTACTGACTTCATGAGTAAGGCTCTGTTTGACAGTTGTGTAAGAACTGGTTATCTCACAAAGATTGAACCAATTCAGAAGATGGCTGTTAACGCTTAACACGAATTTAATAAAAAAGTTATAAATATATACAAAAGCCGCATTCTTAATTGAATTGCGGCTTTATTTTTGTTACAGAATTGTATACATCCTCAGAAAATTTCCAGTACGTTTTTTAAAACTCAGGCTTCCTCAATCATTTTCAAGGCCATTTCTGTTCTTCCTTCTACAGATTGAGCATATTCTGAACCGTCATACGGTAACCAATGGATAACAGTTCCCTGCTTTTCCATTCGCCTGAACCATGTTTCCTGTCGTTTTGCAAACTGGCCTATCGCAATATAGAGCTTTTCAATAAGTTCATCTTTTGAAACAATTTTGCCTTCAAGATATTCTGAAATGAACCGGTACTCCAGTCCCAGTCTCTCGAGACGATCCCATGACGCACCGTTTTCATGAAGACCGGCAACTTCGTCAATCATGCCCTCATCGAAACGCTTTACAAGGCGTCTTTTTATTCCGGCACGCAGCATGTCGCGTGGAAACGTTGTCCCGATGATGAACGGCCTGATATCAGGACGCGGCGGCATGTATTTGTCTTCAGCACGTGCGGGGTCCAGCGGGTCACGCAGGCCTGCCTCCACTGACGGATCGCCGCCATGCGCTTTCTCGTATACGGCAATCTCAATGGCGCGTAAAATGCGGTGCCGCTCGATGGTGTCAGTCGTGTTATGAAGCTCTTCCCCGCTTTCTGCCTTCAATTCTCGAAGGTACGCGACAAGTTCAGCGTCGCTCTTTCCGTTAAGTGAAGTGCGCAGCGCCGGGTTACAGGGAACCCCGACAAGATCATAGCCGCGTACGACAGCGTCCAGATACATTCCTGTACCGCCGCAGACTACCGGGAGTACGCCGCGCTCAGTTATTGTCGGGAAGACACTGTAAAAAGCAGCCTGATAGTCAAAAACGGAGAATTCGCTTTTCAGATCAGTGATGTCTATAAGGTGATACGGTACAGTACGTTCTCCCTTCTCATCTTTCAGCGTGAAATCGCATAAATCCTTGCCGCTGCCGATATCAAGGCCGCGGTATACCTGGCGTGAATCCGCAGATATTACTTCTCCGCCGAGACGGTCTGCTATGTTTACAGCTATTGAGGTTTTTCCGACTGCAGTAGGGCCTAAGACTACAACACACGAATAATTGCGCATTTAAGGTATTCCGACTTAGGATAGCCTACAAGAACAGGATGATCCGGACCTGCACCGCGTTTTTCAAGAATCTGAATTGTCCTGTGTGCATCGTTCGCGGCATTCTGGATCATGCTGTAGAACGTGTTTACGTCAAAGAAATGTGAGCAGGAGCATGTTACAAGAATGCCGCCCGGCTCAAGAATCTTCATGGCACGAAGGTTTATTTCCTTATAGCCGCCGTATGCCTTCTGCACCATTTTGGCGCTCTTTGTAAATGCAGGCGGGTCAAGGATTATCATGTCGAACATCTTCTTTTCAGCTTCGTACTGACGGAGGACGTCAAACACATCGCCGCACACAGCCGTCACTTTCTTTTCCATGCCATTAAGCTTGATGTTCGTCTTTACCGTCTCAACAGCTTCTGGTGAAATGTCGACTGCGGTAACTTCTGACGCACCGGAGAGAGCGCAGTTGAGCGCAAACGCACCTGTATGCGTGAAAGTATCGAGCACGCGCTTTCCTTTTGCGAAGCGGGCTGCCTGCACACGATTAAACTTCTGGTCAAGGAAATAGCCGGTTTTCTGTCCGGTTGCAAGTTCTACGGCAAGAAGTACGCCGTTTTCCTTAATTACGATATGGCTTTCATGCTCAGCGCCAATCCAGCCGTTTCTTTCAGGGAGACCTTCTTTTTCACAGATTGAATTGTCACTCCGCTCATAAATGCCAAACGGATGACAGAGCTCGGTAAGGGCAGCAATTATGTCGTCCCTGTACTTCGCAGTACATAACGCGAGGAACTGAACGACGAGGAACACGCGGCCTTCTGTGTCGCAGTAGCGGTCAACGCACAGGCCCGGCATGAAATCTGCCTCATCGAAAATCAGGCGGTACGAGTCGCTCTTGTCATACCAGACAGAACGCATTTCAAGTGCCTGCTCTATCCGCTTCTTGAAGAAGTCGCGCGTAAACTCTTCGCCGCGCACACGGCTTAAGATGCGCACGGCAATCTTTGATTTCTTGTTGAGGATTCCAGTACCAAGATACTGGCCTGACTTTGTGGTGACTTCAACGACCTCGCCGTCTTCAGCCTTTGTCTCTTCAAGCGTCTCATTCACGACTGAATGTTGGCCGCCTTCTTCAAGCCACTCGCGGCGGAAAAAC
>JAZUFS010000330.1:0-2662 GCA_045640805.1 Treponemataceae bacterium | reverse complement strand
GAAATTTCTACCGGAGCAGCAAATGATCTGCAGCGTGCCACTGATCTTGTGCGCCGCATGATTACCGATTACGGCATGAGCACTAAGTTCAGGAACGTCGTGCTTTCTCAGCGTGGATCAGGCTATGGCGCCGCCGAGCCGACACTCGTCCGTGAGTACTCCGAAGATACGCAGCAGTTCATTGATTCTGAACTGGCCCGCATTCTTGCCGAGCGCTACCAGCACGTAATTGAACTGCTTACGTCAAAGAAAGTACTGCTCGAGTACATTGCCGGACGCCTGCTTGAAAAAGAGGTTGTTGAAGAAGCGGAGTTTGCTGAAATCATCAAGGCTGAAGCTCATCTTGCAGAGATTCCAGCCGGTGAACAGGCTGCTCTTCCGGGTGCCGAAGGTACTTCTGAGACCAGTGCGTCTTGACCGACTGAAACAAGTCTTTTATTATTGATTTGAGGCTATTTTCTCATGAAAAAAATTTGTGTATGTATACTTGTTCTTTTTGCTGCCGCGTTTGTTTCTGCACAGAGCATCCAGACGGCAAACGAGTACTTTCAGTCAATTTCAGACGTCTATGCCACCATACAGGATTATGAGGCGGATCTTGCCATAACGACTGCAGCTGGAAAAATGCAGTCACGCGTTTCCTTCAAGAGACCGAACCTCCTCCGCATGGATTTCTCAAATCCCGATACACAGGTCATTACTTTCAATGGAGAACAGCTCACAATCTATCTTCCCGGATCAAATGCAATCCTGCTTCAGACAGTCTCAAAAGATGATGATGCGGGTACTGCTACGGGCGCAAGTCTTGCAACTCCGCAGGGACTGACGCTCATGAGCCGGTATTATTACATTGCGTATGAATCAGGTCAGTCTCCTGTTCCGCTTTCAGAAGATTCTGATGAGATGGTCGTTAAATTCGTCCTCACCAAGAAAAGTGCATCAGAAAGCTTTAAGACGCTGAATGTTGCCATCAATCCGAACAGCAAGCTTATCCGCCGGATTGAAGCAATCACCACAACAAATGAAACGTTTGTCTTTGAGTTTTCAGACTACAACCTGAATACGAATATTCCAGATGCCCGGTTTATTTACGATGCTCCGTCTTCGGCAAATAATTACAACAACTTCCTGTTTACTGAGTGAGGTTTTTTAGACATGGAAAGTTTTGGTAAAATCCTTGCAGCTGCCCGCGAGCAGAAAAATTACTCACTTGAAGTAGTTTCCCGTGAGACGTCAATTTCACGTCAGTATCTTGAGGCGCTTGAGGCTGAGCGCCTTGACGTTTTTCCGGGCGCAACATATGTAACAGGATTTCTCCGCAATTATTCAGAATATCTTGGCTGTGATACACAGTACCTCATCAGACTGTTCAAGGCAAAACAGCTTCAGGAGTCACCGACACCGCCGGAATTGATTAAATTCAGACGCGGTGCCCCGTGGTGGGTGTTTGTCATCATTATTGTGGTCGTGGCAGGACTTGCCGTGGGCGGTGTGTTCACGTACAAATCTGTCATGGCAAAACGTTCTGAAGGCAAGACGGTCGTAAATCTGGACCGCATCGATTCCCGCACATATGTCGTGGGACTTGAGCCTGTTCAGCAGCGCGTTTACGAAGGTGATATCCTGTGTGTTCCATTCATTACGGGAAAAATGAACGTCACCGTAGCAAGAACGCTTGGAAACCTGACACTTGGAACCTATATCGGCAATCAGATTGTTGAGCTCGGTGAGGAACTTGAGCTTGATGTCGATGGAAACGGTTCTCCTGATATTTCCATCTGTGTAACAGACGTCTCAAGTAAAGATTCTGCCATGGGAGCAGATATCCGCATGAGACTGACTCTGTCCGCGGATCAGGTTGACCTGACAGGTGAGCAGGCAATAAGTGAAGCGAACCCGGCTGCTAAGAACAGTGCACAGTTTGTGCTTATTACGGAAAACCGTACGTATCCGTTTACGCTTACCGGTACATTCCGTGGCGCCTGTCTGTTCCGTTATCAGTCAGACAGGAATGATCCTGTTGAAGACTATTTTACAAACGGCGATTCTCTTGTCATCAATTCACGCGACTCACTCAGAATGTGGATGTCAAATGCTAACACGGTCAAGCTGAATGTTGTCGGCGATACACACAACGTCGATATTGAGCTTGGTAAATCCGGTGAGGTCGTCGTTGAGGATATCCGCTGGATCCGCGACTCCGACGGAACGTACAAACTGGTGGTACTGCCAGTTGACTGATACTGACCGTCTCTTTTTCCTTGACCAGCACGGGTGTGCGAAAAATCAGGTTGACGGGGAGCTTCTTATCGGGCGGCTTCTTTCCATGGGATGGAAGCGCACTGATGATGCAGCTGAAGCCAGACTTATAATCATCAACACATGCGGATTCATTGAGTCTGCGAAAACGGAATCTCTTGAGTCTCTTATGGAAGCGCGGTCTGCGTATCCTGATGCGAAGATTGTATTTGCGGGCTGTCTTGCAGAACGTTACATGGAAGCGTTTACCGGCGATCTTCCTGAAGCCGATGCACTTTTTGGTAATGGAGACCTTTCCCGCTTTGACGAAATTGTCGACGCGCTGTTCGCTGACCCAGCGCATGATGCACCCGTTACTGCTTCCAGTGCATCGGGCCGCCCGTGCATAAAAGCGCCGCAGCAG
>JAZUFS010000329.1:0-4104 GCA_045640805.1 Treponemataceae bacterium | reverse complement strand
CGACCTTGTCGAATGTGCCGCCGATGCCTATACCCAGGATGATTGGCGGGCAGGGGTTTGCGCCTGCTGTGCGTACCGTGTCGAGTACGAACTTCTTTACGCCTTCAATGCCGTCGGCAGGTTTCAGCATGGCGAGCCTGCTCATATTCTCACTGCCGCAGCCTTTCGGGAACGCGGTCAGGCGGATCTTGTCGCCGGGAACAAGGTGCGTCGTAATGAACGCAGGCGTATTGTCGCCCGTGTTTCCGCGGCGGATGGGATCAGCAGCGATGCTTTTACGAAGGTAGCCTTCGCCGTAGCCCTGGCGCACTCCCTCGTTTATTGCTTCTTCAAAATCGCCGGTGATATGCACGTCCTGTCCGACCTCTGCAAAAACGCAGGCGGCGCCGGTGTCCTGACAGATGGGAATCTGCTTTTCACGTGCGAGGACGAGATTCTTCTCTAAAAGTGAAAGCGTGTTTTCGGCGCGCTCATCATGTTCGCTTTTTCGGGCCTGATGGAGCGCCTGCTCAACGTCTTCGGGAAGCTCAAGATTTGCCTTTATGAAAAGCGCCTTCACGGCTTCTGTAATCTGTGCGGCTGAAACTTCCCTCATGACTGCATGCTCCTTAAATGCGTGCGACGCCGCTCTTCCGGGCGGCTTCTGCGACTGCGGCTGCAACAGCTTCTACGACGCGGCCGTCAAACGGTGACGGAATGACGTATTCCTCACATCTTTCTGCATCGCCGACAAGGTCTGCTATGGCATACGCCGCGGCGAGCTTCATCTCGTCGTTAATGTCGCGTGCGCGTACTGAAAGCGCGCCCTTGAAAATGCCCGGGAAGCCGAGCACGTTGTTTACCTGGTTAGGATAGTCGCTGCGTCCTGTTGCGATGACGCGGACCCCGGCCTTCTTTGCATCCTCAGGGAAGATTTCAGGCGTCGGGTTTGCCATGGCGAAAACGATGGCATCCTTGTTCATTGTCTGACACATTTCAGTTGTAAGGCAGCCCGGCTTTGAAACGCCGATGAACACATCCGCTCCCTTGACTGCGTCTGCAAGGCCGCCAGTCACTTTCCGCGGATTCGTGTGGGTTGCAAGCCACTGCTTGTGTGCATCAGGGCGGTTGCAGCCTTCAACGAGAATGCCCTTTGAATCGATTGCGATGATGTCCTTTACGCCCGCTGTCATGAGCATCTTGATGATTGCAGTTCCGGCGGCACCCGGTCCGTTCAGTACGACGCGGATGTCACCGATGTCCTTGTTCACGACGCGCAGTGCGTTTATGAGAGCTGCGGTAACGACGATTGCCGTTCCGTGCTGGTCGTCGTGGAATACCGGAATGTCGAGTTCTTTTCTGAGCCTGTCCTCAATTTCAAAGCATTCAGGGCTCTTGATGTCTTCCAGGTTGATGCCGCCGAAAGTAGGTGCGACTGCCTTGCAGAATGCTACGACCCCATCAGCCGTGTCTGCCTTGATGACGAGCGGGAAAGCGTCGACGCTTGCAAATTCCTTGAACAGAATGCATTTGCCTTCCATGACCGGAAGTCCTGCTTCTGGTCCGATGTTGCCAAGGCCTAAGACTGCGGTTCCGTTTGAAATGACGGCGACTGTGCGGCCCTTGAATGTGTAGTCGTATACGGCGTCAGTCTTGTCTGCAATTTTTCTGCAGGGCTCTGCAACGCCCGGTGTGTATGCTGTTGAAAGGTCATCGCGTGTCTTAACGGGAATACGGCTGATGACTTCCACCTTTCCCTGATATTTCTGATGAAGCTCGAGAGCTTTCTGATTGTAATCCATGATAATCCGTCCTGAAAATAAAAGTGCCGGATGCATTGCACCCAGTACTTTTTCAGAGTATCACATTTATCGATTTGAGAGAATATGCGGGATACGCTGGTTTGCCTATTGATAGAGCATGCCGGCTTTAACTTTTGCGGATGCACCTGCTCCAAGCAGTGCGTCTGCAATGGCAAATCCGAACTCTCCGGCGGTGCCAGGGCCTGCTGATGTGATGATGTTGCCGTCGACGACAAGGCGTGCATTCTGCCAGCTTATCTGGCTGCCTTCCGGGGCTCTGTCACTCATGCCCGGATAGCATGTCGCGCACTTGTTTTCAAGAACGCCGAAGTGTGAAAGCACGACCGCCGGGGACGCACAGATGGCGGCAACAATGCGGCCATCGTCATTCATGCGCTTTACCAGCTCTTCAAGAGGTTTGCATGCAGCAAGATTTGTCGCTCCCGGCATACCGCCTGGAAGCACAACTGCATCAGGTAGCGGATCATCTGCTTTTATGCTGGAGATGAGCTCATCCGCAAGATAGGTGACGTTGTGAGCACCGCAGACTGCAGTCTGCTTGCCACAAGAAACAAACTTCACGGTAACACCTGCGCGGCGGAGAATATCACCCGGCGTTACAGCCTCAATCTCTTCAAAACCTTCTGCGAGGAAAATGTAAACAGTCTTCATGAGTTAAGTATAAAGGCAAATAAGAAATGGCGTAAAGTCTTTTACCTGCTGCTTGGCGTAATCCACTTGCCGTTGAGCTTTCTGAAAGCAGCAACAAGCGGGCCCAGACAGAACGCGCCGATTATCGTTCCAACGCCGAGATGCGCGTTTTCCCAGCCGATGAAGCCGGTAAAGACCGCAACGATGATGACGATGACGCACACCGTATCTGTCAGGACACGACACAAGAAGAACGGCCATTTCAATGCTTTGCACATGCCGTTACTCAGGTAATCGTATGGGGAAAGACCGACATCCGCTTCCTGATACATGCCGAGACCGAACGTGAGTACGACCATGGAGACCGCCATGTACAGCAGCGAAAAGATGAGCGACTTTCCAGTGCAGTCACCGATTGTGGTGGCGAGCACCCAGTCGGCGCCCTGGATGATGTAGCCGAGACCGACAAGGTTTACGAGGGAACCGAAGCCGATGTATGTGTAACCCCAGATAAGCTGGATGATGAAAAGCAGTGCGTTTACGATGAGCTGATAGTTGCCGAGCCCCATGTGAAAACCTTCGCTCATGGCAAGGTTTACGGCAGTGTATGGCTCATTTCCCATGAGGGAAAGTTTCAGTCCCGCGCAGCCAAAGCCCAGAATGATGTTGCCAAGAACGGCGGCAATGACTTTGCGGACGGTAAGATTATGGGAAAAATTATTCCCGATTGCGGTCAGACGTTTCATACGCTCACTATAGCCATTTGTCCGATTTGTGAGAATAGGATATACTAGATTTCAGGAGTTCTGATATGGATTACAAAGTCACTGGAAAGGAAGAGGTCCTCTTCAACAACAACGCATTTTACTGCATAGGAACAGGCCGCATGGGGCTTGCATTGCAGAAAGCATATTTTGAGCAGCTCAAGCTCGTTCAGGAAAAAATCGGTTTTGAACACATCCGTGGCCACGGACTTTTCAGCGACGACATGGCAATCTGCCGTACTGATCCGTTTGCAAAGGATGATAACGCGCCCATCGAGTACTGCTGGACATATCTTGATATGGTCATGGACAGCTACAAGGAGCTCAACATCCGGCCGTTCCTGGAACTGGGCTTTATGCCTAAAGCGCTTGCAAGCGGCGACCAGACGATTTTCTACTGGAAGGGAAATGTCACGCCGCCAAAGGATTACACAAAGTGGGCTGACCTTGTGAAGGCGACGCTCAATCACCTTATAGAGCGCTACGGCCGCGATGAGGTTGTTTCGTGGCCGGTTGAGTGCTGGAACGAGCCTAATCTGCCCGGCTTCTGGAAAGGGGCCGACATGCAGGAGTATTTCAAGCTGTACGACGTGACATCCCGTGCTGTAAAGTCAGTTGATGAGCGTTTCCGCGTCGGTGGCCCCGCTGTCTGTGGCGGTTCTGACAAGGAGTGGATCACCGCGTTCCTGAAGTTTGTCGAAGAAAAGGGCTGCCCGCTCGATTTTGTGAGCCGCCACCATTACACGACTGCAAATCCAACACACGACGGCCACTACGGCTATCCTAAACTGCATGAGAAGGCGCTCTGCTTCGAGCAGCTCGACTCAACGCGCGGCATCGTCGACTCATTCGCGTTCCCAAAAGGCATGCCGATTCATGTCACCGAGTTCAACACATCATACATTCCG
>JAZUFS010000328.1:0-2656 GCA_045640805.1 Treponemataceae bacterium | reverse complement strand
TGTGCCTGCAGATATCCCCGCTTTTTTCTTAGCCATTACACATTGCGGTTACCATACCGGGCTCGCTGGCGTTGAATCTTCTCTTTTTCACTGATACGGCGTCAGCCGGAGGAAAGCGGGTCTGTCGGTGTTTCTGGCGAGGGCGCGAGCCGGGAGCGAAGTAAAAAAGCTGTAATTTGAGGAAAATGGCCCCTGAAAGCTGGGAAACATACTTTTGGAGGCCATGTTTTTTTGATTGTTCAGGCAAAAACGCTCTGATTTTACTGCTTTTTCAGCAAAATCATGCAATGCGGGCATGTAACTGGCCCCTGAAAGCGGAGAAATCTGCAGTTTTTACGTATTTCTCTGAAAAGCAGAGGTCCCCCATTCAGCCATTTTCCTCAAAAAAGGGGCCTTTTTCGCATTTCTGTACACAAAAAATGCAGGGGATGCGTCGTGTCTCTTGTTTGTAAATCAGGCAAGGGGTATGGAGCGGTGCGGAGCAGCCACTGGACTGAGGAGGCACTGCCGACGAGGGAAGAGGCCGGCCGTAGGCAAGCCGCGGAACACCCCGGTTTTTGCTGAGCGGAGCGAAGTAAAAATGCCCCCATCCATCTGCGTGTGTTTTCTACGATCCCGCTCGCTGGCGTAGTGTTATTTTACGAACGCGTCGATTTCTTTCTGGAGCAGGCGGTACACGTTGGCGACCAGGAAACCGTCGGCTATTGCGTGGTTCATGCGGATGCTCAGCGGCATGAGGAGACGGCCGTTTTCTTCGCGGTAGCGTCCCCAGTTGATGATGGGCGGAAAGTGCAGGTAGCCGTCGGGAAGCTCGATGTTGAACGAGTCGTATGAAAGCCACGAGATGTACGACGCGTCAAACCAGTTCGGATGGTTTTCAGCGTCAAGATTGTATCCGGTTGTCTTTTTCGCATCCTCAAGATCTTTGAGCGCCGCGTCATAGAACGTCCGGTAGTCAGGATAGTACACTGAGTACACAGGCGAACACGTCTCGGTGTCTTCGTGGAACACATACTGCGTCGGATTTATCTGGTCGTAGCAGATGACCTCGTTTGTGCGCCACAGGTACAACATCTTGTAGTCGTCGCGCGAGTTGAGGACCTTAGTCAGAAGGTACAGGAAGTTGATGTAAAACTTAGACCCGTTCTTCTTTGACCAGGCAACGAGGTCAGTCACATCAATGCGCGCCGTCATGGATGTCGAGCACTTGCAGTCTTCGGTGAAGTGACGGTATACGCCTTTTCTGTAGTAGCTGTCCATGTCGACTTTCTTCCAGCTCATCACGACGCCGCCAGTCACCAGGAAAATCTTTCCCACGCGCTCGATGAAGCCGTCCTTTATGAAGATGGCGCTTCCGTCATCCATTGCCCAGACAGGCATCTTTTTTGAAAGCGTCCTGAGCGTCCCGCCAAACTCGCAGTTCTCATCTGAAAAATGCGCCTTGAGCGTGATATCCGTAAGACCGAGCCCCTCATACGGCTCAAGCGACTCGT
Organism: Treponemataceae bacterium; assembly: GCA_045640805.1. Taxonomy (GTDB): domain Bacteria; phylum Spirochaetota; class Spirochaetia; order Treponematales; family Treponemataceae; genus Treponema_I. Next base: position 1,163 of record JAZUFS010000328.1, on the reverse strand, counting down.
AAATGTCGACGACACGCTTTGCCATGTTCATGGAGCCTGCGCTCACTCCCATAAGCACAGCATTGCTGTTGCGAATCTCATCTGCTATCCCTTTCTCGCGGATAAGCTCCATCTGCTCTGTCGGGTTGCCACCCATCTGCCAGATACACGACGCACTCCGGATCAGCTGAGCAGCTTCTTCGCATGAAGTGCGCCCATCAATGACGCTGATCTTCTCAAACGCAAGGCCGCATTCCGCGAGCATACCGTGCATGCCTTGGGAATCGCCCTCAGTCCGCGCATAGTCAGATGGCGTCGCGCTCACAAATACGATGTGCGAGCGGTCAGTCAGCTCAGTCTTGAGGCGTGCGGCAATATCCTCCGGGAAATGATGGTCCGGGAACCCGGAAAAAAGGGCAATCAGTTTCTGTTTCATACGCTTCATTCTACACGAGGATGCGCGGGGCGTAAATAAACTGCAAGTTCACGTGCTGTTCTTGCAGAAAGAGGCGCATCCGCTTACAATAGAGGCAAGGAGAAAGTAAAAAAGTGTTTGAGAAAGCTGCGGCCCGCCCGTATCGTCTGATTTCACTTGCCGGCTGTGCGTACATCGTCATTGTTGCCGTCATGAACGCGCTTACGGGGTTCCTCTATCAGGGCTGTATTTTTCCGGCCGCTGAGGCAGTCACGTTCTCGACTGAAGGCGCCGCTCTCATCCTGCTTGTTCTTGCCGCAATCTTCGACACAAAGCATCTTCTCTGCTACGCGGGCATTGAGCTGCTCGTTCTTGGAAGCCTGTACACCGCGGATATTTACATTGCGCTCTTCCTTTCATCCATTCTGCTCGTCCTGCTGCTTGCAAGTGGTATAAAAGCGAAGGGAAAAGCCATCATCATCTATTCTGCAGTTGAGGTCGCAAAACTCGCGCTCGTCATTCCGTACGGCGCGCTCGAGTTTTTCCGCTACGTGGGGCTCACGCTTTTCGCACTCTGCGCCATCGGCTGCATCAACCTGCTTTTCAGGCACGCCGTAAACACAGGCGCTACAAGCTCATCCTTCAACCTGGACGACTACAAGCTGACTGACCGCCAGAAAGACTGCATCCGTGAAGTGGTCGTCAACAATACGACAATCAAGGCGCACGCCATCACTCACAACGTAAGCGAAAGTGCCATAAAAAAAGA
>JAZUFS010000327.1:0-8778 GCA_045640805.1 Treponemataceae bacterium | reverse complement strand
GAGGAAGCCCCACTTGCCGTTCAGCTTTTTGTACGCTGTGAGCGGACTTTCTTTTGTCTTGCGGCCGATTGAGATTTCAGAAATAAGCAGTGTGAAACCAAATGTCAGTGCAAAAACAAGATACACGACGAGGAAGAGTCCACCGCCGTCTTTTGCGGCCAGATACGGAAAGCGCCAGATGTTTCCGAGGCCGACTGCACTACCAGCCGCGGCCAGAATGAAGCCGAGGGAACTGGTAAACGTGCCCTTTTCTTTTTTTTCCATTTTTTACTCCTTATAGACGCTGCATCAACAGCAGCACATCATTTTATAACTCCGCCGATACAGGCAGTGCTTTTGGAAACTATGTTATTTCCTGCAGACAAGAACCATGGTACGGGCTTTCTCGTTGTACGGCGAGAAGTCAAAATCACCGTAAATATCGCAGGATGAAAATCCGTTCTCAAGGATAAGCCGTTTCAGTTCGACTGCAGAATAAAGACGCTGCACAAATGTGTGGTCAACGCGCTCACCGGTCTTGTTGTCAATCAGAATCCAGTGGGATTTCAGTCCTTCCCAGGCACCTTCAACGGAAAACTCTGTCAGCACCGTCTTGCCTGCGCGCTCATACCACTCGCCTTCCGTAAAGTCACGGACCGCAACCTCGCGGGAAAGGCATTCCAAAATGAAACAGCCGCCTTTCTTCAAAGACGATGCAATCTGCTTCAAAATCTGAACGTCTTCACCGATTGTATCACAGTATCCGAAAGATGTGTACAAATTTATTGCAGCGTCAAAAGGCTGTTCTGCCTTGTAAGAACGCAGGTCCGCCTTCACGAGATTTAGCGTCACGCCCTCATCCGCCGCCGACTCAGCCGCCGCGTCCAGGAACGGCTGCATCAGATCAACGCCGGTTACATTCAATCCGAGAAGAGCAAGTTCGACGCTTATCCTTCCCGGGCCACATCCTGCATCAAGGATAGTATCGCCATCCTTCAGGCCTGCTATCCGTCTGACAGCTTCTGCAACGTCAGGTGCTTCAGCCCAACGTTTTTCCTCGAACATGATCGGCCCGTAATTAAGCCAGAAGTTCTCTTCTTCGAACCATTGCTTTTTGTCACTCATGCCGCGCTTCCTACAAAACGGCACGGAACGGAACGACAGGAATTCCGTCGCTGTTATACAAAGTCACATTATCCGGGGAAGAAGCCCACAGACAGCGGATTTCAACGAGACGCCATCCCGCGAAATCACTTCCCGAACACGATGCCACAGGAGGAGCTGCTTCCAGCGAAACAGTATCAGGGCCGGTGATGTATGCCTTGGCATGTACTACCGCCCTGTTACCGGCTGCGTCCTTGAACACCGCCGTAAAGTCATTCAGTTCCTCATCAGGAGTCTTTGCACCCGGAGTTGCTGCTGCAGGAACTGTTTCTTCCGTGACAGAATGATGCGCCACGGCTTCCATCCTGTAGAGTTTGCCTGCCATGAGCTGGGTATCATACGTATCAAAATTCAATGTAATGCGGCCACCTTCAACCTGCACTGTCTTGCACCGCGGAGAAGCTGCAAGTTTCCGGCCATATGCCACGCGCAGAGCTTCACGCGCCAGCCTGTAACCGACCGCAAATTTATTCTCCGGATGAAGGTCATTCCACTCACCGGAATCAAGCAGAACGGCAAGACCTGCATTGCCGACGCTTTCAGCAACGGTGGACTGCACTTCCCGCATACGTGCCCATCCGCCGGGAATGGCAGACGCATTTGCTGATGACAGCATGTCTTTCGGACCGAAATTAGGCAGCTGGGCAATAATGAACGGAAGTTTATCTGCCTCTGGGGCATGAATGAAATCGCGCCGTACCTGCACGACAAGATCCCGCAGAAGCGACTCATACTCGTCAGGTTTTCCGGCGTTAGATTCACCCTGATACCAGACAAATCCGCGGATGGCAGTCTTTGTAATTGGCGCCATCATCTTGTTATATAACGCCGTCGCACACCATTCCGGGAAAAAGTCTCCGGCTCCGCTTTTCACAGAACATGCTTCGGCGCATTTCCACACGCCGCTCATCTGCTTTTCGAAAACAGGCGCCAGTGCAGGGCCTGCAAAAAAGGCATATCGTTTCTCAGAAGCGAACTCTATACCGCCGGAACAGCCCGAACTTATGACACGTACGGTCACCGTGTTAATGCCTTCTTTCAGGGCCTCTGCCGGCACAGAATAGCGCCGCGGCGGATACTGATAGCAGACACCGCCAACTTCAGTTCCGTTTATCCACACAGTATCTGCGTCTGTAATGCGTCCAAGCCAGATGCCGGCGCCTTTCGTACGGCACAGTTCCAGCTCATCCGCTGTAAGGTCGAACGTCTTCTTGAACCAGACTGCACCGGCAAAATCACTCCTGCCATATCTGCCCGGAATAACCGCTTCATTGACGACGGCATCCTGCGGGAAATCAACTGCGTGCCATCCACCTGCAAGACCCGCATCGGCAGCATTAAGCGTTTCCGTCCAGACATCATTCAAATGGGCATGAGCCTGCTTCCGCCGTTCTACATCAGCTTCATCGCGGCACTGATCCAGTTCTGAAAGATATGACGGATACTTACTGATAAACAATTCATCAAGCCATGACGTAATCGGCGAACCGCCCTGACTCGTGTTGATGAAGCCAATCGGTACACCGAGCTGCTGCCACAATGTCTTGGCAAAGAAATATGCCGTGCCCGCAATTCCCGGTGTTCCTTCCGGCGATGCACAAATCCACTGACCTCCATTCAGATCAGCGTGCGGGCCATCAAATCCGTACTCAATCGGCACTGTGAAAAACCGGATCTCAGGATTTTCCGGAGCCGCATATTCATCCGGATACGAATACTTGAGACGTTCCATCTGAAGCTGCATGTTTGACTGGCCTGAACCTACCCAGACCTCGCCAACATATATATCCGAAAGTTCAATTGTTTCAGTTGCACCATTTACCGTTGCAGTAACGGTCAGAGGAAAAGGACCGCCTGCAGTGCCGGCTGTAAAAAGCAGTTCCCATGTTCCTTCAGAAGAAGCAGTACATGAAAAAACAGTGTCACGGAAATTCACCGTCACATATGAACGTGGTTCTGCATATCCGCTTATGCAGTTTTCAGCATTCTGCAATAAAACCATACCCGACTGATAAAGCCGGTGGAGTTTAAATTCGATTGACATACTAGTATTTTACTACACCCTTCTGATTTATACTACAATCCCATTATAAAATAAGTTTGTAAAATACGCCATTTCTGTCGTATACTTTACTCATGAAAATTGCCCTGTATGTAAACAGCCTTGACGACGAATATCAGCTTTCCCTTTTCAAAAGCATTCAGAAGAGGACTCGTGACAGAGGAATTGAGCTCCTCTGTATTCAGGGCGAGCACATGACACCTCCTGCTGCGGATGATATCTTTTTCCCTTCACGGAAATTTGTCGATGTAGATGGTGTACTTCTGCTTACTTCATCCATGCTGGATACGCTGACACCTGAAGTTATCGCAAACCTAAGCCGGCAATTCAATGGCATTCCGGCGGTCTCCATCGGCACAAGCATTCCTGGAATCAACTCTATCATCATTCGTGGAAAGCAATCCATGGAACAACTGATGGATCATCTTATAAACCATCATAAATACAGACATTATCTGTTTTTAAGTGGCCCGGAAAACCATCAGGATAACATTGTCCGTCTCGACGTCTTCAAAAAAGCACTTGAAACCGCAAAGCAGAAATTTCCTGACATTTCCTACGACATCATTTTCGGATATTACAATGAGAACGTGGCAACAAATGCCATGAACAGTTACTTTGAAGACCACCGTAATGACCCGCCGGATGTAGTCGTCGCGGCAAACGATGAGATGGCACTTGGTGCCCTGAAGGTACTGCGCACACGCACAGATTACCGTTGGCAGCACACCGCCGTTACCGGTTTCGATGACACGGAACGCGCGCAGATGAGCCAGCCGCCGCTCACAACCATCAGACAGCCGTATGACAAGGCGGCAACACAGGCTGTCGATACGCTGTATACACTCATCATGCAGCAGGAAACGGACCAGCTTATCAAAATCAATTCCACGCTGCAGATACGTAATTCCTGCGGATGTAGTGAATCTACGGACAGTGCAAAACCTGACCCTGAAAAAGAGTTCATCAGGACAAAGGCAACACTCAACAGCATTCAGACGCAGACAGTCAAATCCACACGATACATGAGGAACGCGAGTATCCTGACGCAGACACTCAACACGGCAAACACGCTTGAACAGTTCGGTCCTGCCATCCGCGGTTTTCTTGACAACCTCGACATAAAAGATTTCTACATGGTTCTTTTTCCTGAGCCGACACTCACTCTTCCAGAAACAGGAAGCCTCATCTACAAAAAAATCAGTGGCGCGGAAGAAATGGAACAGGACCTTGTCGCCACGCCAGAAGTTGTTGATTTACACAGTTTCTTCTCAAGCATCATGGAAGAAGGAGATGACGGTTCTGTCACACGCTGTCTCCGTTACCTGCGTGCCGGTCAGGATATGTACGGACTTATCGTGTATGACGCGGATGATCTTGCGCAGCCGCTTATCTGCAATACTTCCGCATTCGTAGCGAGTACACTGCAGCGCTTCCGGATTACTGAACTCGAGAAAGCACGCGCTGATGAACTTGAACGTGAGGTTGAAAAACGTACACGTGATTTACGCAAAACCCACAAACTGCTTGAGGCAGAATCCCAGCGCCGCATTCAGGTTGAGGCTGAAGTACTCAAGATAAGTGAACTTGAACGCATGCGCTTCAGCATGGATTTACACGACGATATATGCCAGCGGCTTGCAGGTCTTTCGATGAAATGCCGTGGCATTGCAGGCAGCGGCGGTGGCAAACAGAAGATAGAAGAACTTTCAGAGCAGATTGATGAAACACTCAGCCGGACACGCCAGTACGCTCATGACTCTTATCCTGTCGAACTGAACACGCTCGGCCTGAATCAGGCAATGGATAATCTGTGCCACTCCTATCAGAAGCAGACGAATTACAAACTCATCTACACATGGCACGCACCTGATCCTGTCGACATTTCTCAAAACGCACAGATTGCACTGTTCAGAATCCTGCAGGAAGCATTACATAACATAGTCAAACATGCAAAAGCAACTGAAGTCCGTGTCTCAATCAGTACAAAAGGATGGAAGGATGACCCGAGGCTTGTTGTCAGGATTGTGGATAACGGACAGGGATTAGAGGCATCGCGTAATAACAAGAGGAAAGAATCAAGCGGATTAGGACTTCGTTCCATGCAGTACAGGGCAGACCAGATTGGTGCCACATTCAGTATTACATCCCCGGAAACAGGCGGAACTTCTGTCGTGATTGAACTGCCACTCAACAAGAACTGAGCGTGATTTCTGCCGCCTTGTCAGCTGTTTTCCGCAAATGAAAGGAAATACGGGACACAAACGTCGCGCCACTCACGTGCATCCTTGCACTGAATTTCAAGCTTTCTGAGAACTGCTTCGTATCGTTCTGCCGGAACCGTATCCTTTACGGCAACCCATGCATCTTTGAGTTTGTCTGCTTCTTCAACGCCAAGGTTGTACCTGTAAGCAAGCTCATCCTTCAGCGTCCTTCCCGAAGCGAGCACATAATTCCAGTCCACATGATGGAACCAGAGCAGATACTTTTCAGGACACGTCTTAAGGTTGCCAAATTGCTCTGACAGCGTCTTTGTATACTGACTTATACCATCTGATCCGGCTGCAGTACGGTCAAAACCAAGTCCCTTTTTGTCCGCACGATGATAGTACCGCGGTTTCCAGTCTTCACGCTGGCCTTCGTCGCATGCAGGATCAGGGCCGTAATGGTGCCCGTATTTCATGATATGATGCAATCCGAGTGGCGTCATGTAATCGACGCATGCTTTCCAGGAATTCATGAGGATGTACATAATGCCGTCCAGTAGTTTTTCGTTGTTACCCCACGTACAAACAGCCCATTCCCGTGCAATTTCTTCGGCAGAAAGCGTGTAGTCCCAGGCAAGACGTCCGAAAGCGTACCAGTTCACCGGATGAAAGAGCGAACCGCACCAGTCTTTGTCCGAACCGACATTGCTTACGGCAGCCATTCCCGTAAAACCACTGACAGAATGTTCACCAAGCGGAATGCTCTTAATCCGTGTCAGCCTCTGACCGACACTAGTTCCGTCCGCAGCAATATCGAAATCAAGAATTTCCTTCCACATTGGCCCAAGATACACGAGATGATTTCCCTGTCCAAGATACTCCTGAGTAATCTGCATCTCCATGAACAGATTCGTCTTGTCCATAGCGCCAAACATAGGATGTACCGGCTCGCGCGGCTGAAAATCGATGGCGCCGTTCTTTACCTGGACACATGTGTTCGGCATGAACTGACCGTCAAGCGGCACAAATTCGGCGTATGGCTTTTTCGCGCGGTCATTTTCACCGAATCCGTATATGAACGCCCTCCATATGACAATTCCGCCGTAAGGAGCAAGCACCATGCCAAGCATATTCGTGCCATCAGCGTGATTGCGTCCATATGCGTACGGGCCGGGCTGTCCTTCAGAATCTGCTTTCATCAGGAAACCGCCAAAGTCAGGTATGTACGAGTAGATTTCTGCGACTTTTTCTTTCCACCATTGAATGACTGCCGGATTACAAGGATCTGCCGTATCAAGTCCGCCAAGTATCATCGGTGATGCAAAGTTCACCGACAGGAAAACAGTAATTCCGTAGCGGCGGAACACGGCGGCCAAAGCAGCAACTTTTTCAAGATAATCCTCATGAAGGATATACGGCTGTGTATTCACGTTGTTCAGAACGGCTGCATTCAACCCGACCGAAGCGCAGGCTCGCGCGTAATCCTTGTACCGTGAATCTATCCGCGACGGAAGATCATTCCACTTCCATAGGCTTTTTCCTGCGTATCCTCTTTCGACAGAACCGTCAAGATTATCCCAGTGGTCGAGCATCCTGTAACGCACCGCCGGCGAAGATGTAATCCGTAAGTTCTCTATTGATTTTCCTGTCTGAAGTAATCTGAGGAAGGCAAAAGTTCCATACAGAACACCTTTTTCGGTAACTGCAGTTATATAAATGGAAGAATTTGCTGAATATAATGTATATCCGTCATTTTCGGGGATAAGTTCAGATGGGATGGTAATGCCTGTTTCCTCAATAATTGTAGCAACTGTTGCCGCAATAAGAGTTCCGGGCTTTCCAGAAAAAGTCTTTCCTTTCTGGATTTGATAATATTTTCCGAGCAGCCTGTTCAATGCAAATTCAAGCTCTGTTGCAATGACATCGGATATATCACCTCCGTCTGCAACCAGCACCTGATTGATTAATGAGCTATAATTATCTGCATATTCGGTATTTATGGGCTCATATGAAAGCCATAAATCATAACCATCTGCCCGTGACATGTTTTACAGTATAACTTATTGAGTATAATGAATTAATAAGTATTTTTACCTAATGAATATCAGGTATTTGATACCCACTCGATTGCAAGCTGCCGCAGTTCCTGAGATGTATTACAGTGAAGTTTCAGCTTGAGGTGTTCCTTATGCGTATCGATTGTTTTCGTACTGAGATTCAGCTTCTGGCTTATTTCCAGTGTTCCTAATCCCTTTCCAATGAACGTGAAAATCTGAAGCTGTCTGTCCGAAAGTTTGTTGATGTTTGCCAGGTTATCATTTCCATCGATACCTTTTCCGGTGAGACAATCTTCAAGTCTGGCCTTTTCATTCTCGCTCAGCCAAATTTTACCTGCCATTACCGTCCGGATAGCTTCAAGCACCTTACTGCTTGCTTCTTCTTTCATGATATAACCGTTGGCACCGGCTTTGAGTGCGCGTTCAGAGTAATAACGCTCGTCATGCATACTCAGTACGAGTATCTTCATTGATGTGTTCGTCACGCGGATATCGCGGATCAAATCGAGCCCGTCATCATCTCCCAGGTTAAGGTCGACAATTGCAAGACTCACTTCTTTTTCTGAAATAATGTTTAAGGCAGAAACTTTATCCGCTGCAATACCAATTACTTCATACGTCGGCATTGTTTCAATCAGCTGGGCAAGTCCTTCGCTGAACAGAGGATGATCTTCTACAATTAAAACTGGTGTTTTTCTCATACGCTCAGTATAGCATGTTTTTATAAAAAGAATAGCACTATAGTTGATAAAAGAAAGTGATTTAAAGAAAAAAAGCCTGGCAGCTACCTACTTTCCCGCAAAGAATGCAGTATCATCGGCGCAAGTGAGCTTGACTTCCGTGTTCGGAATGGGAACGGGTATTACCTCACCGCTATGGCCACCAGGCATTATCAACTAAGTAAGTCAGGATGTGCTTCAGGGCTTTTCACCGGGCCGCACAGCCTTCAGGATTCAACACAATGACGAATCATATTCAGGAACGATAATATGGTCAAGCCTCTCGACTGATTAGTACTGCTCGGCTGAACACATTGCTGTGCTTACACCTGCAGCCTATCAACCAGATAGTCTCTCTGGAGTCTTCAGGAGGATTAAATCCTCAGGGATGACTAATCTTGGGGTGGGCTTCCCGCTTAGATGCTTTCAGCGGTTATCCCTTCCGAACTTAGATACCCAGCACTTACCCTTGGCAGGATAACTGGTAAACCAGAGGTTCGTCCACTTCGGTCCTCTCGTACTAAAAGCAGCTCCCCTCAATCATCCAACGCCCACAGCAGATAGGGACCGAACTGTCTCGCGACGTTCTG
>JAZUFS010000326.1:0-2746 GCA_045640805.1 Treponemataceae bacterium | reverse complement strand
TGAGAACGAAAACTGGAAGCTCTGGGCAAAGTACGGCGTCTCAGGCGTTGAGATGGAGACTGCAGAGCTCTACACGCTTGCAAAGAAATACGGACGTCAGGCGCTCGGTATCCTGACTGTTTCTGACCATATCGTCACCGGCGAATCAACGACATCAGAAGAAAGACAGAAGACATTCACCACGATGATGAAGATTGCACTGGAGGCGGCAACAGCCGATTAAGCCATGAACGAATTCATCAATTTCATAAAGAGCCGCCGCTCATGCCGCTCTTTCACAGACCAGTCAGTTTCAGAGGCGGATGTCCAGACTATCCTTGACTGCGCCCTTGCTGCTCCAAGTGGCATTAACAGGCAGACCTGGCAGTTCACGGCACTTGTTGACCGCGAAAAGATTCAGACGCTTGCTGCTGCGGTCGCGAAGGCGCTCGGACGGGACGCAGGCTACGACATGTATAAGCCTGCCGTGCTCATCCTGACATCAAACGACAAGGAAAGCGCATTCCGCGAGGTGGACAATGCCTGCGCAATGGAGAACATCTACCTTGCGTCAGAAGCATTGGGCCTTGGCTGCGTCTGGATCAATCAGCTGAAAGACTGCTATGACGACCCGGATGTGCGCCGTCTGCTTCACGAGTACGGGGTACCTGACAACCACGGCGTTTACGGTTCTGCCGCCATCGGATACAAGGCAGGTCCTGCACGCGAAAAGACAATTACAGCACGCGCTGTCATCGTAAAATAGAAATACTGGCTGGCATGCCGGATGTGCTGCCTGCGAAAAAGGAGTAAAAAATGGAAGACAAACTGAAACTCGACAACAAACGGACTCTGCTTGTGGGACTCGCGTTCCTGTCAATCTGTGCATTCTGGCAGATGTATGACAACGTAGTTCCGCTCATCCTGACAAAGACGTTCAGCATGAATGAGACGTACTCAGGTGCCATCATGGCGCTCGACAACATCCTTGCACTGTTCCTGCTGCCATTTTTCGGCGGTCTGTCTGACAAGACAAACACGAAAATCGGAAAACGCATGCCGTACATTCTTGTTGGAACGGCCTGTGCCATCGTCCTGCTCAATCTGCTTCCATTCTTTGACAACGGATATGCAGCAGCTCCGAAAACAAGTCTGCTTGTGCTGTTCGTCATCTGTCTTGGTCTGCTGCTCATCGCCATGGGAACATACCGCTCACCTGCAGTTGCCCTCATGCCTGATGTAACGCCGAAACCACTGCGCTCAAAGGCAAACGCAATCATCAACCTGATGGGAGCTGTCGGCGGCATCATCTATCTGGGCGTTGCGGCCGTCATGTACCCGAATGCAAAGACTGCGGGGCTTGCTCACGTCAACTACCAGCCGCTGTTCATTGTCGTTGCCGCAATCATGTTTGTGAGCGTGCTTGTCCTGTTCCTGACAATCAAGGAGCCAAAGCTCGTTGCTGAAAACAAGAAACTGGAGGATGAGCATCCTGAGTGGAACCTTGCTGAAGATGATGGCAGCGGCAAGGAAGTGCTGCCGAAACAGGTAAAGGTTTCATTGGGATTCATGCTCGCGTCAATCGCCCTCTGGTTCATCGGCTACAACGGCGTCACGACCTGGTTCACGACGTATGTCGACCAGATCATGGGACAGGGGCTTGGCGGCGCCAGTACGTGTCTGCTTATCGCAACAGGCGGTGCAATCGTATCTTATGTACCGATCGGCATGCTTGCTTCCCGCATCGGAAGAAAGAAGACGATTATGGGCGGATGCATCCTGCTCGCCGTGTGCTTCGGTCTGGGCTATGTACTGACAACAACATCATCCTCAATTACGACAGTCATGTTCATCGTGTTCGCGCTTGTCGGCCTTGCATGGGCTGCAATCAACGTAAACAGCCTGCCTATGGTCGTTGAAATGTGCAAGGGTTCTGATATCGGTAAGTTCACCGGCTACTACTACACCGCTTCAATGGCAGCTCAGGTAGTCACCCCGATTCTCGCCGGAACACTCATGAGGAACATCAGTTACAAGGTGCTCTTCCCGTATGCGGCTTTCTTCGTTGCATTGAGTTTCGTGACGATGATTTTCGTAAAGCACGGTGACTCAATCCCTGAAGCAAAGAAAGGCCTTGAGGCATTTGAGGATATGGATGACTGATGCCGGGGACTAGGGGACTGATGCCGGGGACTAGGGGACGGTTCTCTGGTCTTCATTTTTTTTATTGAGGAGTCAGGAACTAGGGGACGGTTCTCTAGTCCCAGAAGGAGTTGTTATTTGAAAGAACATTTTTCATGCCGTACGGGACATCCGCTCCTGGAAACGTTCCGCGGCAAGATATTCGCCCACCGCGGGTTTCACGACAAGCCCGCTATCCCTGAGAACTCGCTCCCTGCTTTCCGCCGCGCCATTGAACGCGGATGGGGCATGGAGTTTGATGTACATCTTTTGAAAGACGGCAGCCTGATGGTCTTTCACGACGAGGCGCTCAGGCGCTGTACAGGCGCGGAGGGCTTTCTTGAAGACCTGACGTTTGATGAAGCCCGCGCGCTCCGCCTTGAAGGTACTGAAGAGCAGATTCCGTCATTTGATGAAGTCCTGAACCTTGTAGATGGCCGCTATCCGCTGATAATCGAGCTCAAGGCGTTCCGGGGCAACCACCGTGCGCTAACGGAAGCAGTGCTCGCGCGCCTTGCTTCGTACAAGGGTGATTTCTGCATTGAGTCGTTCGACCCGCGTGTCATAAAGGATGTGCGCTCCCTCC
>JAZUFS010000325.1:0-18290 GCA_045640805.1 Treponemataceae bacterium | reverse complement strand
ATACTCAGGAACAACTCCTTGGCTCACAGAACGACATGGCTACGATCCGACTTCAGATTGCGTTCATATTCCTGACTCAGGATGATTTCATCGCAGTGAGCCATTTTCAGGTGTTTCTCGAACTTGTCACTGATGAGCTCGGCAGCTACATATAATCCGCGGCTCATGCTTTCCATCGTAAGGACAGCGAGAACGGTGCGGGAGTCAATCTCCATGTCAGAATACTTCTTCGCCTTATCAGAAATAATAAGGGCACGACCTGCAGTCTCAATATGTGCGCGTGTCAGGGTTGCCTCATCGGTGAAGTCTCCTGAAACGTAGTGAAGTTCCTTGTATTTCTTTTGTGACCGGAGCTGCGCCATCTGTTCCTGGGCATCATTGATCATGACAATCATGTCCATTGTAATATCAGGATTGGAAATCAATACGTTGTTGAGGATATCCTCAAAACCAGGTCTCCATCCACATAACAGAAAATGTCCCTGCATATCATCCACCTTCTTTAAACCTTTTTCATCCTTCATCTGAACATCAAGAAACCATGATGCAATCTTCGCCTTAATACATACGAAGAGAACAAGACCTGTCATGAGCATTGTCCATGCTGCGGCACGTCCCGGAACCGTTTCACATACATACTCAAAGTAGTTTGCAAATACGGCAACACACATGAACCAGAATGTATCGAACTTTGTCTCAATTCCGCATTCACTTAATCCGGCATCCATTCTTTCGTATTTATAGACGACAACACATGCCAGATATATGAGTACGACAATCGCCAGGCATAGCATTACCAACGGATCGCGTAATGATGCCTTCAATCGCCGCCAGAATGATCCTTTCTTTTTAGTATCCTTTTGATTATTCATAATCTAATCGGCCTCACGCGTGATTTGCACATATCAGAATAGATTTTGCACCTTCAGGAATTATCCAATCGTCTGCCGGAGTCAGTTTCGTATCATTGTTCGATAACAGAACTCCTACAAGAACCCTGCTTGTCTTGTTTGCAAACAGTTCAGCAAACTCCCTGTATGCTTTTCCGTGATACTGTTCCGGTATTTCACCAATCATGATACCTGTACCGACATCATCAGATATAAGTGATTTAATTACATTACTGTAACCCATACCGCTGGATGCCGTTGCAAGCAGGTTATGTTCATATTCCTGCGTCATGAGGATTTCATCACACTTTGCAAGCTTAAGATGTTCCTCGAACTTGTTGTCCATGATTTCTGCCGCAATATAAATATCCGGACGGATATTCTTCATTGAGATGACACCCAGAACTGTCTGTGAATCAACTTCCATGTCAGAACGTTCTTTAGAATGGTCAGAAATTACAAGTACACGCTTTGCAGTCTGCAAACATGCCCTTTCCAGCACTTCGGCGTCTGCAAAGTCACCTGCAATGTAATTGATTTCATTAAAACGTATATCCTGACGAAGCATTTCTATCTGTTCAGAAGGTGCTTCGTTAACAATTACTATCTGATCGGCGGCAATATCAGGATTTGCCTGGATAACAGCTTCAAGAATTTTGTCAAAACCGGGACGCCACCCGCAAATTATAAGATGATTTTTCATACCTCTAAGTTTTTTCAACCCCTTATTGCCTTGCATTAACATGTTCATGAAACCGGATGTAATTTTACCGGTTACAAAACTGAAAACGACCATACCGGAAAGAAGCAGTACAAGAGCTGCAAGTCTTCCTGGAACAGTCATCATGTAATAGTCGTAATATGCTGCTGAGACAGCGACGATTGTCTGCCAGATAGCATCCGGCCATCCGCTGATTTCATTTACTTCACTTAATGATGTTAATTCCCGTGTACCAATAATATAGGTACAGATCAGAATCAATACCACGATGAAGAAACCTAAAAATGTTGTTGGATTTAATAAAGCTTTTCTGCGTTTACGTTTTTTGTTTAAGCTTGCCGCAGACTCCGATTTCTTGGACATAGGTACAGTATACCATCGTTCTATTCAGTTTTCAAGAAATACAGTTCCTTAATGTTCCGTTCTGCCTGAACACCTTTGTGTTCGAATTTAGTTTCCGGCCGCCATTCCTGATGAGGTGCATAGTTCTCGTAAGCATTTTTAAGACCAGGTGTCTGGGTAAGCTGTTCAAGAGCAAATTCTGCGTACGGCTCCCAATCGGTTGCCATGTAAAGATATCCGCCTGGAGCAAGTTTTCTGGCAAGAAGATCTGTACGCGGACGCTGTACAAGCCGTCTCTTGTGATGTTTTTTCTTTGGCCATGGATCCGGGAAGAAAATATGGAACGCGGCAACAGAGTCATCAGGAATCATTGTCTCAAGGACTTCCATTGCGTCGTGTTCTATTATATAGAGGTTTTTCAACTGACGTGTCTCAATTTCCCCAAGCAGTTTTCCGACTCCGGGAGTATGAACTTCAAGGCCAAGATAGTTCTTATCAGGATTCTGTTCCGCAATGATGGCCGTGGCTTTTCCCATTCCGAATCCAATCTCTATCGTAACGGGACTTACATTATCGAAAACATCTACAAAATTAAGCGGGTATTCTGTATAAGGAACACACCATCTGCAGGACAGTTTCTCGTAATCACGTCTTTGTGAATCTGTCATTCTTCCTGCGCGTAAAGCATATGTATGAACAGTTCTCATGAATGGAGAATCTGACTTTTTTTCATCACTCATTATCTGTTCCTGCTGGTTCCTCTGGCAGGATATATACTGCCTTCTTACGGATATCGCTTATATATTCACGCATTGTTTCTGCATCTTGATATTTACTTGAAAGTCTTTCAATCGTATCTGAAGTATCATTTGAGTCCGCTGAGATATACAGAACACTGCCATTTTTATCGTATACGATGTACTTTTTATGTGTATCTGCCCTTTCCGGAATTGATTCGCGTTTAGTTTTCTCAAGATTAAAAGTTGAGACACTCGTATTACCGGCGTAATCCCTGAAAATGATAGTATAAATACCTTCAGGGAATTCCTGGTTTTCAGGCATTTTCAGATTACTTGAACCTGCATATTGTTTCTTTTTTGAATCCTGAATGACATTTACAGGTTTTACAAACCATGAAAGCCCTGAAGCATTATGCTGTACAGTCATTGAACTGAGCCGGACAGCATCTGAACTTACTTCAGAAAATACTGAAAGGACTGCATCCGGATCGTCAGTTTCATTCGAGTAACTGTATATTATTCTTGGATATAATGTCGGCAGCTCAACCATTGTATCAGAGCATGATGTGAAAATGACACAGATACAAATACTTACTGCTGCGAAAAAAAGTGAAATGATTTTCTTGAACTGTATATCCATATCAGAAGTTGAATATCAGGTTGATAACTGTCAGATCACTTGATGAGAACTGATTTACAAGTGATTCAAACTTAACGTTAACCTTCTTGCAGGCTTCATCAAGATATGACAGGTAATAAAGTCCGAGGTCAGTTCCTTCCTGTCCTTCAGGAAGTTCCTTATAGAAGTCAATCAGCGAACGCTTTCCTGTATCAGCTGATGATTTATTCTGTACGTTTTCCTTGAATTCCTGGAACTGATCATCCTTGTTATAAAGGGTAATCTGCAGTCTTCCCTGCTTTCCGATAGCCATTGAACCGCCACCAAGCTTCCAGGAAATAAATACCAGTTCGTGGTTTCTCTCAAGTTCCTTAACAATCTTCTTACGGATATCAGGATCGTAGATTACCATATCACTGTCATCAATACCGCGATACATGACTTTTGCTTCTTTCCTCATGTTGGCGTTTTCACAATTGAGTGCAAGCTCCATAACCATGAGTGAAACATATTCAGCAATCTTACTCTTATCCATGTACTGCTGTATGATTCTGCGGATTTCGCTGAGCATTTCACCGAATCCGTCTTTATTATAGAATTTTACTATTATATACCAGTTGAAAAGGCTTAATCTGTTAAGGAACTTTTCCGTCATGAGCAGATAGATGTTTTTTTCTTCCATTGAAAGCTGTTCATCACTCAATATCTGGTCATAAATCGGTTTAAGGATATCATTACGTGCATTCTTGATTACTATATCACTGTTGACCAAACGCTTTCTGATCTGTTCGTCAGTCATTTTTGTATTATCATCAAGAATCTGTGACGGATTTGTTCTGTTATGCTTATGAACGCAGGTTGTACCAAGCAGCGCTTCTTTTATTTCGCGGTCAAACTGCTTGTAAAGGATTGAGTATACGACAAGTTTTGCAAGGTCCATAATCTCCTGACGGGAAGATACGAACTCAGGCATTGAAATTTCAATCTTTGAAATATAATCGACAAGAATCATCCGCTGCAGTGACAGCGGCGAGAAAGAAGTCAGTGCAATACCAGACTCATCGACATTATCTGCAAGTCTGAACCTGATGAGTTTTTGATTGTGGCTGATGAAATGAGAAACGCCCTCCTCAGTAAGAACAACTTTAAGAGGAAGATTAAGAAGAGATTTCTTACCAGTCGCCATAATGTTTATCCACTACTCCCTGAAAACCTAAAAACTCTCTACTTCATTTTTCGGCACGATACCGTGAAAACATCAGTTTTCTTTTTTCCACAAACAGCTTTTTTGTTGACGCCATGTTTCATGAACACTATACTTACTTTAAGTATGCACAGATGGCACGTTCGCAGACTTTCAGTAACCGATTTCTGCTTTTTGATGATATCAACACTTTTTTCTGAATCTCATCATACCATCTCTGCAAGATTATTTAAATACTTTTCAACAAAAAATATCTATATTAAGAAACATATTTTATCACTTTCTTATGCAGGGAGCATTTTCTGATGAGTTCAAAAATGTATCTGCATGTTGATCTTGATGCTTTCTTCGCTTCAGTTGAGATTCTTGATAATCCAGAACTCAAGGGGAAACCTGTAATTGTAGGCGGATTACCGGGAGAACGCCGCAGTGTCGTATCTACCTGCTCTTACGAAGCACGTGCATATGGCGTACATTCGGCAATGCCTGTAAACCGGGCGTTTGAACTCTGTCCGCAGGCAGTTTTCATTCACGGAAGAATGGAAAGATATCACGAAAAGTCCCAGGAAGTAATGTCCGTATTCAGGGAATTTTCACCGGATGTACTTCAAATGTCGATTGATGAGGCATTTATTGATATTACCGGCACAGAAATGCTCTTTGGCACACCGGAGAAACTGGCAAAACAGCTCAAGGAAAAAGTACGGGAAAGAACAGGACTCACGGTGTCAGTAGGCATTGCCACCAACCGTTATGTCGCGAAAATAGCTTCAGGCCTGAAAAAACCTGACGGTCTCTGTTACGTTCCCGCAGGTCAGGAAGAAAACTTCATGCTATCACTTCCCCTCGACAAATTGTGGGGCATAGGCACAAAATCCCGCGAACGACTCAACGCATGCGGCATTTTTACCATACCGGAAATTCACGCCATCTCAGAAAGTGCCCTGAAAGAACTTTTCGGTGAAGCTTCAGGCTCATTTCTGTACAGGTCAGTCCGTGGCATGGATGTCGAACATTTCGGAGATGACGCAAAATCACGCTCAATGAGTGCAGAACGCACATTCTGCTTTGACCTTACAGATATATATTCCATAGAAACTGAACTGCTGCATCTTTCATATGATGTCATGTTCCGTGTACTCAGGGAAAAAGTAAACAGCAAGACCGTCTGTCTGAAAATACGATATGAAGATTTCACGACAGTAACGGTGACAGAATCCGGTTCGCGGATAGTATCAAGCATTGAAGATCTTTTTGAACGCTCATGCCGTCTGTTCCACAAAAAATACGAACGCGGAAGAGGAATCCGGCTTCTCGGACTAGGATTACAGAACATCAATGACGGTCTTGAAAGCGAACAGGGCGAACTGTTTGATTTCGGCGAAAAGAAGCAGCGTTCCGTTGAAACAACGGTATTGAAACTTCATCAGAAATCACCGGGAACAAAACTGAAGAAGGCCCGGCAGTTCATTACTCCGTTAATTGCACTGTTTTTTGTCTTCAGAAGCATAATGCCACTTTATGGTGAAACAATTCCAGGCCAGCAGGGTGATATTGAATTTGAGGTAGAAGGCGGATGGGAAGCACTTCTTTCAGGATCCGGTTCCGTAATCATAGGAGGAGCAGCTCCAGTTCTTTCACTGAAACCGCCGGTATTTACACAGAAAGCTGATGTACTTCTGTGGTTCATGTACAACAATCACTGGTATTTTGATGCATCAGTGACCACGTATGCAGATACAAACCTTATGGCTGCCGGATACATGGGTGACGGTCTTGTAAAAGAGGTACGCATCGGAACCGATATCGGTACTGAAAACATGTCTCCCGGAATAAAGCTCGACCTTCAGGGAAACGAATGGGAAGCAGGTGCACGCCTTCATCTTGATTCCATCCAGACGCAGACAAAGACATGGAATGGTTCCACGGAGATAGTCTCATCTGACATAGCGCTCAAAGACTACAAAAAAGGCTTTCTTTTTTCTGTCATGGACGCCGCGACAGCATCTGAGATTACAGCAATCTATGTAGAAAGCAGTTCCGGTCCCTGGCAGGATGACACGGGAAGGCATTACACGAAACTTTCTCCCGACCAGTACCTTCTGCTTCCGGCAAAAAGTCTCGTATACCTGGAAACACCCGCAGCTGGCTCTGTCATAGCAGAAATTGCTTCACGCAATGAAATTGAAAACAAACTTCCTGCGTTCGTATCTGCAGTGTCAGAATGGTTTGGAGACCGCGGTGCCGAAAGCACATATTCCATGATGGGTATGTCAAACGCCAACGATACAAATCCGCTTTTTACAAGCATTACAAACGGAACTGTTTCATCAACAGGACTGTATCTCTCAAAGACTGGTTTCTTTTCACCATTTCAGGTAGCTTCACTGTATGATGGTCCGGATGACGATTTATCGGGAATTTCAATCGATTCCACCAAACTGTATGCCGATTACACAACTCCGGTCATTATGGATTCGTCATCATCTCTCATTCAGCTGCATGCAACGGGCAATTCACTCACCGACTATACATTACCGGAAGTACGTTTCCCTGCCGCAAAAACATATCCGTGGATATATCTGCCTTCTTCAGGAACTGTTGACGGGCAGGCTGCTTCCATCCACACAACTGCCAGTACGCAGACTGATGATTTCGTAATCGGTTCACAGGCGATTGAAAACTCAATTCAGGTCAGGAAGAACGGATTGCCTGTTCCTGCCGTATATGACAGAAGCAGTGGTAAAGTAACACCTTCCGTACGTTACGGAGTAAATGACACAATCACCATCAGCTGGAACGAATATACATCAAAATCAGAAGCCATGTCTCTTACGCTCGGTTCCTATTTCAATGCGTCTCCTACCCCGTTTATATTACTTTCGGGTACTGCATCATCGTCGCTGTACCTTGACTCACAGACTCGCAAACTTTCATCAGATGCTGAAACGGAACCATATGCACAGCTCTCATTCTCTGCCGGATGGGAACGGTCATTCGGTAACTTTACCCTTTCAGCATCAAATGTTTCGTCAGCAAAGTCTCTCCTTGCAACTGATTCACAGACAGCATCACTGCTGTCATTTACGGGAACTGGAAACATCGATGCATGGATTCTTGAAGGGGCTTCTGCATCTGAGAAAGTTCCCGTTCTGGCAGTACGGCCGGGAACAGTTGTCTCGGGAACCATGCCGCTTTTAGATAGTGACAGTGAAGATTCATTCACGGTCGAAAGTTCCCGTAAGAAAAATGCCTCCGGATACACGGTAACGCTGTCGGGAACACTTTCACGAAACAATCTTGAACCGCACTGGTTTGCTGCTGACATTCCACTGTCTGCTGATGCGCAGAATCTTTCCTCAGCACATGAATTTACAGTCAGCATTACTGACCTGGCGAAAGTTTCAACGGACTATGATGTGTACCTGCAGTTAGGGCCAGATCCGTCAGCTCCCCTTTTGGATGACACACCGACATGGCTCATATCCGCTTCATCATCTTCTGCGGCAGTCCCCCGCGATGTTCTTACTCCGTTCATACTGACTTCAGAAGAAACGCAGAAAATCACCGTTTACCTTACCGATACCGACCGCATGAAACTGAAAGACAATTACGACATGCGGCTTATCTTCGTAAATAAATCATCCACCGAAGACACTGCCGTGAAATTGGCCGTCACTCTCGACCCAGGTGCCATACGGGGAGTTTCATTCAACGTACACACAGATGCACAGGGCGTCTCCTATGCCCTGCCGGTTTCTGTCACGGAAACCACGCTCCCGTCAGCACTTCCTGAAGGAAGCGCGAAAACTTCATTCGCGGAACGGATATCATGGAATACTGACGATGCAGTAAACGGCAGCATCATACACGCAGAACGCGCAAGCACTAACGTGACATTGAGCCGCTGGCAGAAAGCTGCTGTCCTGTTATACATTCCGTCAGGCTCACCGGCCGCAGACGTAACAGTTCATCTGCTTGAAAACAACGGCGGTGAATTACTATCCGTTGAATCATTTACCGTTACGAAAGATGAACTTTCTTCGGGCAAAGGTTCCTGGCAAATAATTACAAAGGACATTTCATCCACATCAACCATTTCAGCAGTCCGTCTCGACATCAATGCAAAGCCCGACGGTGAAACAGGAGAAGCGTGCATATGGTTCGGCGGCGTCTATCTTTCAGAACCTGTTTCCACGTTAGATTTCCAGGATGAAGCTGTCGCTTCCGTTCAATGGACAGCCGGAGATTATTCCGCTCAACTGTCTGCAGACGCGTCAGGCATATTCTCTGTACTTCCGTCACTTTCCGAAGCAGAAATCACGTCAGACGTCTCCGCTTCGTTTGCATCTCCATTCATGAATATAACAGGCAGCGGGACGTTTGACCTGAATAATCCTTCACTTCTTTCCGGTGAATACAAAGCGGAAAGCCAGAAAGGTTTACTGAAAGGCATTATTGCAGTTTCTGACGCGTACAGGTTCAAGAACGACAATGACACTGCCTGGCGTCTTGATGAATTCACACTGTCACTCATTCCTTTACATGTACCTTTTTCGTTGAAGGTTTCTTCGGAAACTGACCGTCAGCAGTCGCTGCAATCCGGGAAAATAAGTCTTTCCTCAGATTTTAACATTGCATCTTCTAAGACAGCAGCTTCATTACATCTCAATCAGTCAAAAGCAAGTTCTGCACAGTTTATGTATTCCGGAAGCCCGGATGCAGAAAAAAGAACAGAAGAAGCCCTTCTTTCCGAAACTCTGTCTTTTGCGGATGGTACTTTCTCTCCTGTACTTGAAATTGGTGGTAAGGCTTATGCAGAAAAATCAAAAGCCAGCAGAACAGGTTCTTTCAGACAGCAACTTACGCTCCCATTTACCCTGAATTCAGACAGACTTAGTTTTATCTATGCAAGAGAAAGTGCAACTGAATATCTGCCGTCTTTCCAGGCAACATCTTATGCAGATGACATAAAGGCCTGGTGCAGTTCATTCGCGCCGCATGCAGCGACACTCAAAATCATTCCTGTGTACGATCTTTTCTCTCAGGATATAGTTCCACTGGTAGAAAACGCAGCATTTACCGACTCAGCAACATTGCGTAATACCTATAACAGTTCAGGTTCAATTTCATGGACCAGACCGCTCAGGGGAGATAAACTCGACCTCATTCTTCCTAATTCAGTATCTGTAACAGCGGCACGCACACTTTCACATGCAGGATTAAATACTCTGGACAGGAAAAACACTTCAATTTTCACATCGTTCACCGCATTCAACTGCTTTGGAGCTGCATCGTCAAAACCTGTCTTCAAATGGTATGACCAGGATGAATTCCAATATTCCGTCCGCTTTACAACAGGATCTGTACTTAAAACTGAATTATCATTCTTTGAAACGCTCTACTTTGAAAATGATGCAACATGTACGGCATTCTATTCGGGCACCATCACTGACAGCAGCAAAGAAGCCCACACCGTACAGCTTGCATGGGCACGTCCAGGAACGCTGTTTGGCAAAACTGCAACGCGCACTACTGCCGGGACATTTGCTTCAAATAAGGATGCTGCTTCTTCGCAGGAATCTTCTGCAGCGACACTTACCCACAGGGCAGTTGTTTCCATAAATGATGTTTTCTCGGTGAATGGTTCTGCAGAAATCAATGCCCTGATGAAGGATGTGACTACACTTTCAGTCACCCTCTCAATCGGCGGAAAAATGACATTTTAAGAAAAGTTCAAAACACCAGCACGAACAGATTATCTGTTCGTGAAGATGAATAAGAACTATTCGCCAGAATAGTTTTTATTAATCGTTATTCCAACGGAGCGTAATATCCGGATTCTGCACGTCCTGAACGGTTCATCAGGTATACTTCAAATTCAACTGGCAGGAACTTCTTTCCGTAATTTGTGTACAGGCTTGAAGTGTACTCAAACGTGTAATATCCGTTCGGTTTTGCAAGGAAATCATCAATCATTGAAGAAATACCTTCAGGCCTATACAGGTAGTAACTGTCACCGCCGGTATATTCAGTCAGATAGTTGATTTCCGGAGCCGCACTTGTATTGTCGATATTGACGAAAGCAAATGAAATGCCATTATTGCTGAGATATGCAGAAAGATTTGACAACGTATAATTGTCAAATGTCTGGCGTTCACTCTCACCTCTTCCGATGTAAATGATTTCACGTTTGTACGAGGCATTTACAAGGTCATTTGCCGCAAGACGGATTGCAAGATCAAGAGACACAAAATCTGCCATTGGAGTCTCAAGCTTTGTCGGCTGGAAGTTCTTCACGTCAGAAGGATTTACAGAAAGTTCTGTCGCGGGAATCTGTCCGGCGCTGACAATTTTGAGCGTGCCCTTTCCATTCATGCCGGCGGCAATTTCCTTTATTGCAGTCTGAATGTCAGAATCACGGTTCTTCATGTCGATTGAACGGTCAATTATGACGGTCACATCACCCGATTCGTCATTATTTGCGGCTCCTGTAAGAAGCTGACCGGAAACAGTCCGTTTATCTTCCGTAATGAGGAAGTTGTTTGACTGAAGACCTACTACAGGCTGGCGCCTTCTGTTTTCAACACGAACTTCAAGCTGTATTTTCGGGAAATTATCTGCGTTTACACGTGTGATTTCCGCATAAAGGCCACCGACAAGCTCACTCATCTGGGAATAGATGTAAATCTCATCAGCAGTAAAATCTGCTGCAATTATATTTCCGTTTGCATCTTCATCCGCGCAGGTAAGGCGTGACGGAGCATTTCCCGTGTTAGCCATTTCAAAAAGAGCACCAGTTTCAAGACTTGCACTGAGCAGACGGTTCTGGTCGCAGATATAGAGTGCATTTTCGCGTACACGCAGCGCTTCCGGCTGGACAAGCGTTTCTTCTGCTATGAATACACCGACATAGTTACCGGCGTTATCGTACTCGTAAACAGCTCCCTTAAGTGCGTCTGCCACGAAGATTCTGTTACCGGCAGCGGCAATTCCGGTCGGAGCATCGAATGAACCGAAATTGTATAGGAATTCACCATCTGCGGTGAACACGGCAACGCGGGCATTGCCAAAATCTGTCACGTAAATATTACCGGAATCGTCTTCTGCAAGATACTGTGGGCCAAGAAGCTGACCGTCACCCCTGCCCTTTGAGCCGAATGATGAAATGTAGTTACCTTTTTCATCAAGGAATGACAGACGGTCTCCTGCAAACTCGGTGATTACCATCCTGCCGGATTTGGTTTTCATGATATCCATCGGACGGTCATAACCGTTCAGCGGGCCTTTTTTTCTGGCTGTCACATATCCGTTGACATCAATGTTCAGGATTTCATTTGAGCCATATGCTACAGCCCAGAAACTGCCATCCTTTTCGGCAAGGATTGAAATCGGCTTATTGAAAAAGAATGTTGTTCCATCATTTCCAGAAAGAACACCAGCTTCAGAATAGTACTCGTCAAAACGTGATGATGAGAAAATCCTGCGCGCCTGAAGGATTTCAAGCGTATTTTCAAGCATTGCGCCGCCATATCCCTGATTCAGCGCATAACTCCATTCCTGGATTGCAGCTTCCTCCATTCCGGCACGGTAATACGAACGGCCAAGCCAGTCGAGGATGAGGTTTTCTTCCGGAAGATATGTCAGAGCCTTTTCAAACTGAAGGATTGCATCATTGAATGAACCGCGGTTATACGCCTGAATTCCACGGCGGAATTCTTCTTCTGCCTGAACTGCACTTTCTGCAAATAGTGATGAGCAGCAGAAAACAAGAATCATGAAAAGTGAAACAAGGCGGAACAGCTTCTTTTTCATAAATCTCCCTCATGTTCTGAAAGCCGGTTGTTTTCCCTTACTGCATGCGCATTTGCGGAAACTATTTCATAGTGCTCAGATATTTCAGGATTTCCCGGAAGCAGCGTGTTGGCGCGTTTTATGTATGACATTGCTTCCTTGTTCAGTCCGAGCTGATAGTAAACCCAGCCGAGGGAGTCAAGGAATGCGGGAGAATCAGGATCGGAATCAACGGCCTTCTTGCAGTATGAAAGTGCCTTCGTAAGGTCTTTTCCGATACACGCGAGAACATAGCCCAGGCCATTAAGTGCTGTCGGACATTCTGCCTTGAGTGAAAGAGCCGTCTCATAATAACGTACGGCCTCATCTGCCTTCTCAAGTTCCCAGGCGTTGTATGCCATGGAGCAGTAAACTTCTGCGGTCTCATAGCCGTCTTCAATCAGTTTCTGAAGTTCATAATCTGCAAGGCGCGGTCTGTCTGTCTTTGTGTAAAGGACTGCGAGCGTCAATCTGCACTGGTGGACCCTCTTCACGTCAGAACTGCCGGTAACAACCTGCTCAAGGTACATGAGTGCCTCATCATAGCGGTTGAGCCGCGCGTAAGAAAGTCCCGCGTAGTAAGAAAGTTCAAGGGTAGGAATTCCGGAATCGGATGGCAGGGAAAGGAACACAGCAAGTGCATCCTTGTAGTTTCTCTGTTTATATAATGCTACACCGTCTTCAAAAGTATCTGCCATCATCTGCTCCCATCAGATTCATTATACAAATTTATGCCGTTAAGATAAATACTTCCGCGTAAAAATCATTTTACCTGACACTCCACTACATGAGCACCCTTTTCAGGCTTAACGACATAATATGACGGACTGAAACCGAAAATACGCTCATATTCAGCCAGTTTCTGTACGTAATTATCAATATCCTCATTCTTTATGAATGAATACAGGCAACGTCCGAATCCCTTTCCCGTAATACGTGCACATGCAGACGGATTTCTGACTGTTGCGGCCGGATCAAACTCAAGCACACGTTTTGCTAGCCAGTCAATTTCAGGACATGAGATTTCAAACAGGTCCCTCATATCTTCATGAGATTTATTGATCATGCGTGCAAACTGCTGGAAATTTCCGTTCTCAAGGGCAGGAACAGCATCCATTATGCAGTCATGCTCCTTCATGATGCAGATGAGACGGCGTCTTGTCTCTTCACTGACGACCGAAAGCACGTCATTAATCTCGGTTTCGGAATCTTCATATATCCAGTAGCCGTTTTTCTGATTCTTCAGCTCTGCAAGCAGCAGGAAATTCTCAGGGATGCGCACGGTATCCTCATTCCACAATGAAATACGAGGTACCCGGGCATCTGTAAGGATGATTGAGTAATCATCGAACCTGAAAGGAACTGCTTTGTATGTATTCTTTGAATGGTCAATAAGGAGGCATGAATTTTCCTGGGAATACATTGCCGTGTAAATATCTGAAATGAAATTACCTGTGTTCAGGAAATACCGGTTGCCGCGGTCAATTATCTGAAGGAGCTGTGCATCAGTGCAGTTTTGATGGAACAGCGCGCGGATGGCAAGTGCCATGGCAACCTTCATCGCAGTAGTAATACCGAATCCCGCAGAAGGAAGGATGTCAGACCATACGGTGATGTTCATGCCCCTGCATGAAAAGCCGCATTCTCCGAATGCAAAGATTATGGCCTTAAGTGCATTTGCCCACCTGTCTTCACGGCGGAATTTCAGTGTGGAAACATTGGCACGTTTTCTTTCTTTAAGCTGCGGATAGTAAAAGCGGATGGCAGAATCGTTCCTTACGGACACAGACAGATATACAGGCAGATTTACGGCCATTGAGAGAGTTTTATCTTTGAAATACCAGCAGTGTTCGCCGATAAGATGAAAACGGCCCGGTGCCGTTACAAGCACATCCGGTTTTGTTTCATACTCAAGACAGTGTGCTTCTGTAACCTGATCCATGCCTCTGTATATCCCCCACCCAGTTGATACACGCAATAGTAGTAATCACGCATTTCATATGTTGATTTTTTTAAACATTTACTTATATGATGATAATCTGAGAATGCGAATTTTACAAGTTTTTTTTTATACGGCACTTTCAGTCTTTCTCATGACGATTGGTATTCCAAATGAACTGTTTTACTTTGGAATGCCTCTGGCAGGATTAGTATCACTCATTCCGTTTTATATTGCGCTTTCAAAATGCAGCAGCAGCCGTCAGGCAGGACTGATTACATCCCTTTTTGCCGGATGTGTACACATCACTTCAAGTTTCTGGCTTTCCAATTTCAAAGAATATGCAATCTTCACGATAGGTGCATCTTCCGCGTTCTATTTTCTTACCGGCTGGTTTGCAGGACAGGTTCTGTACATTCCTTTCATGATTGCAAGACGTGCAGAAAACCAGCTCACCGAAGATTCATCGCCGAAAGCATCTGGTCCCATAGGCCGCATCCTCTTCTTCACCTGCTTCTGGACACTGCTTGAGTGGCTCAAATCAAACGGAATTCTTGCCTATCCGTGGGGAACGCTCGTACTTACTGCCTGGAAGTGGAAACTGCTTACCCAGATTGTGTCACTGACAGGAACATGGGGTATAAGCTTCCTCTTTTCGCTTTTCGCAGCTACTGCCTCAGAAGCGCTCCTTTACGGGAAATCACTTTTCAGGTCACGTTCTGACGTGTCAGATGATACATGTATCTCACTGCAGGGATACTCCGTGCTTTTCACGCTGAGTCTTTTTGCGCTTTCTCTTGTCTACGGAACATACGAATACACAAAAGAGCGCCTCCCTGAAAAAACACTCAACACAGTCCTTGTCCAGCATAACGGCGACTCGTGGGAAGATTCTGAGGAACAGTGCATTTCCGTGGCACAGCGGCTGACTGCAGAGGCCATAGAATCATCATCCCTTACTCCCGAACTTGTCGTCTGGAGCGAGGGAATACTGACCTACCCGCTTCCTGACAATCTGTGGTATTACGAAATGATTCCAACCGACATTTCTTTGTGTGATTCAATTGCAGAAACAGGAGTTCCATACCTGATCGGGTCCCCTTTCACCATGAATAAAGCCGGTAATGAGTTTGGCAACTGTGCCGTCCTTTTTGATTCCCAGGCGCAGATAATCGACAGATACGCAAAAATACACCTGGTACCGTTTGCCGAGGGCATTCCTTTTGAAGATAAAGTCTGGATGCAGAAATTGATGAAGTTTCTTGCCGGTTTCTCTCATGGCTGGAAAGCCGGCGAGGAATACAAGACTTTCACGGTCCAGGGCTCTGAACCTGTCTGCATTACAGCGCCAGTCTGCTTTGAAGATGCGTTCCCGTCAGTTTGCAGAAAGCTGTATCTTGCAGGAAGCGAAGTATTCATGAACATTACGAATGATTCATGGTCACTCATGAAATCATCCGAATACCAGCACTATGTCATTGCTTCTTACCGGGCGATGGAATACAGGACGACCCTTGTACGTGCGACCAACGGCGGCTATACCTCAGTTACGGACCCGGCAGGACGTATCCTGACAGACCTGCCGCTTTTTGAGGAAGATTCCGTGCTGACTCAGATTCCCGTATACAAACGTGAAATGACAACGTATGCAATCCTGGGAGACTGGCTTCCCGTCATGTGCGGCATCATCCTGCTTCTTTCTTTTATCCATTTTCTCCACAATCTCTACTCGGGTAAAAATCTCCAGTCCGATGAGATTCCTGAGGAATTTTTGGATATATAGAAACAATTCACAACCGGAATTTTTTTTTAATTTTTTAATTCTTAACAGGACAATATGTTATCCCGCGCATAGGGATTTCACCTCATATTTTTTCTTTTTTTAATCTTGCCAATGCACATATAGTGGTGTATGATAAAATTATTGCAGATACGACACTAAATACAAAAAGGAAGTTCTAATGCGTTGTCCATACTGCGGAAGCCTTGATGATAAGGTCCTGGAGTCACGAACCATGGCAAATGGTGAAAGTATACGCCGTCGCCGTGAGTGTATCGGCTGCGGGTACCGCTTTACCAGCTACGAACGTATCGAAGAAAAACCTTTTATGGTAGTCAAGCGTGACGGGCGTCGTCAGCCATTCGACCGTACAAAACTCGAAAAAGGCATTGCCCGTGCTCTTGAAAAGCGTCCTGTCTCTACAGAATCACTTGAGAACATCGTTCTTGAAATTGAGGATCAGGCTATCATGCGCTGCCGCGGAAGCCGCGAAATTTCAACAGAGGATCTGGGTGATCTGGTACTTGAAAAACTACATACAGTTGACAAAGTAGCGTACATCCGTTTTGCGTCGGTGTACCGCCATTTTGAAAACCTGGATGAGTTCATAAACGAAGTAAACAAATTGGGGGGGGACCAATGAGCGGACAGTCAGTATTTCCGGAGTGGAGCAATTTTCTGGGAAATAAAAATGACACAGATACCTCAATGGTAATTAAGCACGTCGTTAAGAGATCTGGCGATATCGCAGATTACGACAGGTCAAAGATTCTTAACGCAGTCGGAAAAGCAATTGAAGCTGTAGAAAAAAGACCTAATCCAGACAAGGCAGAACAGCTTACAGATGCAGTAGAAGACCGCCTTCGCCTTATGATGGCAGGCCGCCATGCCCATTCAATTCCGGCTATCGAAGAAATTCAGGATATTGTTGAATCCGTACTCATTGAAAATAATGAAGTTGCGGTTGCAAAGGCATATATCCTGTACCGCGCAAAGCACGAAGCCATCCGTGATGCAAAGAGCCTCATGCTCGACATCAATGACACAATGGACGGCTATCTCAGTCAGTCTGACTGGCGTGTCAACGAGAACGCAAACGTCAACTTCTCACTTGGCGGACTTATTCTTCACAACTCAGGCTCAATCACAGCAAACTACTGGCTGAAGAACATCTACTCAAAGGAGATTGCAGAAGCACACAAGACTGCTGCATTCCATATTCACGACCTGTCAATGTTCTCAGGCTACTGCGCAGGCTGGTCAATCAGACAGCTCATTGC
Organism: Treponemataceae bacterium; assembly: GCA_045640805.1. GTDB lineage: Bacteria > Spirochaetota > Spirochaetia > Treponematales > Treponemataceae > Treponema_I. Next base: position 942 of record JAZUFS010000325.1, on the reverse strand, counting down.
AGAAGGTCTTGGCGGCGTTCCGGACAAGATTACGTCAACACCGGCAACCCACCTTTCAACACTGGTAAATCAGATTGTAAACTTCCTGGGAATCATGCAGAACGAATGGGCTGGTGCACAGGCATTCAGTTCTTTCGATACCTACCTTGCACCATTCATCCGCAAGGATAACCTTACAGAAAAGGAAGTACGCCAGTGCATCCAGAGCTTCATCTACGGTGTAAACACACCAAGCCGCTGGGGTTCACAGGCTCCTTTCACAAACATCACCCTCGACTGGGTATGTCCTGATGACCTTAAGAACAAACCGGCAATCGTCGGTGGTAAGGAAATGGACTTTACCTACGGTGACTGTAAGAAAGAAATGGATATGAACAACAAAGTCTTCATTCAGCTCATGATTGAAGGTGATGCCGCAGGCCGCGGATTTGCATATCCTATCCCGACATACAACATTACAAAGGACTTTGACTGGAACAGTGAGAACGCAAAGCTGCTGTTTGAGATGACGGCACAGTACGGTACTCCTAACTTCCAGAACTTCGTAAACTCAGATCTGAACCCGAGCGATGTCCGTTCAATGTGCTGCCGTCTGCAGCTGGACAAGCGCGAACTGCGCCGCCGCGGTGGCGGTCTGTTCGGTGCCGATGAGTTCACAGGTTCTCTTGGTGTTGTCACAATCAACCTGCCTCAGATTGGTTACCTTGCCAAGAATGAGCAGCAGTTCTTTGCACGTCTTGATTACCTGATGGATCTTGCAAAGGCAAGTCTCTGCACAAAGAGAAAGGTAATCCAGCGCCTGCTGGACGGCGGTCTGTTCCCGTACACACGCCGCTATCTGTCACGCCTGGACAACCATTTCAATACAATCGGTCTGTGCGGTATGAACGAATGCTGCATGAACTTCCTTGGAACAGATATTTCTACTCCAAGTCGGATCGT
>JAZUFS010000324.1:0-2475 GCA_045640805.1 Treponemataceae bacterium | reverse complement strand
CCGGTAAACAGTCCCTGGACAGCACCTGTAAAAACGCCATATTTTGTTGGAATTACAGCACCCACGTTCATGGCAGTACCAAAACCTGGATCTGCGGCCGGGCCGATGAGACCTGTAAAACCTGCATTGACAACTATGCGCTGCTCACCTGCTACAAGTGCCGGATTGATTGCTGTGTGTTCAGCAGTTGCATATGGCAGTGCACCACCGGCAACAGATGCGCCGTTTGAAAGGGTCTGTGGAGTAGTAAGCTGATACGGCAGCTCTCCTCCAGCAGGCGGATTGTACGCACATGCCAGTCCGCAGCTCAGCAGAAGCAGGAGCACGGACATAAGTTTCTTGTTCATGTTTTTCCTCCCGGAATAAACTCAAAAAGCGGTTCTGCATCATCCTGCAAAACCCTGATACTGTTACTATATCGCAGCGCGTCCTTTTTGACCACACATGCGATATCTGTCATATAAAATACTATATATAGATAAAATTTTCTCAAATTACTTGAATACGAACCCCGCAAATTAGTAATATATAGGTATGAAAACGCATACCTTCAGGGGAGGCATTCATGCCCCCGAAAAAAAGGAACTGTCTAAAGATCAGAAAGTCACTTCAGCTTTTCCTTCCACGCGTACCGTCAGCATTCCGGTCACCCAGGGCGGTGCCCCGAATAATCCAGTAGTTGCTGTCGGAGACGCAGTCGTCCGCGGTCAGGTCATTGCCCGTTCAGACGCATTCATGTCAGCTCCGGTACACGCTTCAGTGTCCGGTACAGTAAAAAAAATTGAAAGCCGTTTGGTTACAGGCAACACAGATGCACCATGTATCGTGATTCAGGCTGCGGAAGAGGGAACACCCGAAGCTGCTGCCACTGCATATATGGCACCGCTCGATCCGTTCACCTGTTCAAAGGAGGACGCACTTAAACGCATTAAGGAAGCGGGCATTGTCGGTATGGGAGGCGCTGCATTCCCAACTCACGTAAAGCTCAATCCGCCTGCAGGCAAGACAATTGACTGCGTGCTTGCAAACGCCGCAGAGTGCGAGCCGTACCTTACCATAGACTACCGCACCATGCTTGAGACACCTGAAAAGGTTGTCGACGGTCTTGCAATCACCGTAAAGATTACCGGCGCCGAAACAGGCATCATCGTCCTTGAGGATAATAAGGAAGATTTAGTTCCTGTCCTGACCGACGCCATTGAAAAAGCGGGATTTGCCGAAAAGCTCGGCATTGTCCTCTGCAAGACTAAGTATCCGCAGGGTGGCGAAAAGAACATCGTGAAAGCCGCTGTCGGACGTGAGATTCCGGCCGGCGGTCTTCCGGCAGACGCGGGCTGCGTCATCAGCAACGTGGGAACGCTCGCTGCCATTTCTGAGGCATTCCGCGAAGGAAAGCCTCTTATTGACCGCGGTCTCACCATTTCAGGCGGTGCCGTTGAACAGCCGATGAACCTCGTCGTTCCGGTCGGCACGCTCGTCGGTGACCTTATTCCGGAAGTGATCAAGCTCAAGGGCGGCATCGTGAAGATTCTGTCCGGCGGTCCTATGATGGGTATGAGCATGATGAATGCAAACTTCCCTATTCAGAAAAACACTTCAGGCGTTCTGTTCCTGACAGCCGCTGAAACTGCCGTTTACGAAGAAAGCCCGTGCATCGGCTGCGGCCGCTGTACAAAAGCATGCTCCGTAAGCCTTTCACCGGTACTCATCAACAGGGCTCTGATTGCAAACGATATGAACGCCGCAAAACACTACGGTCTTATGGACTGCATGGAGTGCGGCTGCTGCGCTTATGTATGCCCCGCACACGTAAAGCTCGTGCAGCGTTTCCGCGCCGGCAAGAACATTGTCCGCGCCGAAGCTGCAAAGGCAAAGGCAGCTGCCGCCACTGAGGCCGCAAAAGCAGCAGCACCAAAAGGAGGCAACTGATGGCCGCTTCTGATGTAAACGAAATATACATTTCATCAAGCCCACACTTTTCTGCGCGCTCTTCAACACGCGGCACAATGGCCTGCGTCATAATCACACTGCTGCCGCTCGCCGTAAAGGGTATCTGCCTGTACGGCGTCAACGCGCTCGTCACGATACTCGCTTCGGTAGCAGCCGCTGTTGCTTCTGAGTACATCTTCCAGAAGATAAACAAGCTGCCCGTACGTGCCGGAGATGGTTCTGCAATTGTAACGGGTCTGCTGCTCGCCCTGGTTCTGCCGCCGACCGTCCCTGTCTGGATGACGATTTTAGGCGCTGTTTTCGCAATAGTCGTTGCAAAGCAGCTCTTTGGCGGCATCGGAGCAAACGTGTTCAACCCAGCGCTTGCAGGACGCGCGTTCATGATTGTGAGCTTCCCGGCAGCCGTCGGCGCCAGCTGGATGAAACCGGCCGTCGTCATAGAAGCCGAGGCAGCCGCAAGAGCAGCTGAGGCACTTTCAGGCGCAACTGCAGTTTCAAGCGCGACAACAGCAATCGACGCTGTTT
>JAZUFS010000323.1:0-3062 GCA_045640805.1 Treponemataceae bacterium | reverse complement strand
TGTGCTTCGTGCAGTTCCCTGCAGAATGTGATGAAAGCGGCTTTCCCTTCTGTTCCCGGGTCAATGTAATCAATGCGTTCCCTGTCAATGAATGTATTCAGTATTTCCGTGACGGCGACAAAAAGCACCTTGAAACCGTTTTTTTCAATAAGCCGGTATGATATGTCTGTTGTGCCTTCCGGCTTAAGGCCGCAGGCTGCAGTTACAGTGCCATCTGCTTCAAGACCGGTAAAATAGCCGTATGTTGATGCGATTCCTTTCGCAAACTGGTCGTTCGTGTGGTTGTTTGCAAGCGAGAAAACGTCAAATCCTGCGCTGATGGCAGCTTCTGCATACGGCGGCTGTATGTTGAAATTGGGATAGTTCTCATAAGGCTGGTCCGCAACAACCGGTACTTCAAGGTTTGTGAACGTCAGGTCATCATTCCGCGTGATGTACTCAATGTCACGGTAAATGAGCGTGTAATCCTTCATCTGGAAGTTGTTTGTGTGCGCCATCAGATCGCCGGTAAACGTCAGATCGAGGGAAGGCAGATATGGTTCAGCTGCGAGCGGATGGGCCATATTGGACAATAATGCAAAACATGCAGAAAAAATGAGACTTATTGTGAATATCTTACGATGACGTTTTAACATATATCTAAACAATGTATGATTATACATTGACACCGTTTATCTATCAATGGTAATATGCTTCCATTAGTGTGAGATTTTAAGGAGAAAGAAAATCAATGTCTAAGACAAAGTTTGTCTATTTCTTCGGTAACGGAAAGGCCGAAGGCGACGCCAACATGCGCGGCGAGTTAGGTGGAAAAGGCGCTAACCTTGCAGAAATGACCAATCTGGGAATTCCCGTTCCTCCCGGATTCACAATCTCAACAGAAGTCTGCAAGCTGTTCTATGAGAACGACAAGAACTATCCGGACGGGCTTAAAGAAGAAGTTGCCTATAACCTCGACAGACTCGAGAAGCTGATGGGCAAGAAGCTTGGTGACGCTAAGGATCCTCTTCTTGTTTCAGTACGTTCAGGTGCTGCAATTTCAATGCCAGGTATGATGGATACAATCCTGAACCTGGGTATGAATGATAAGGCTGTAGTCGGCCTTTCAGAACTGACCGGAAACCCACGTTTCGCATGGGATGCATACCGCCGTTTCATCCAGATGTTCGGTGATGTTGCAATGGGTGTTCCTTCAGACGCTTTCGAAGATGCAATTTCAGCAATCAAGGCAGAGAAGGGCGTAAAGCTCGATACAGAACTTGATGCTAAAGACCTTGAGAAGCTCGTTGCTAACTACAAGGTAATCTACAAGAAGCACGTAGGAACAGATTTCCCTCAGGATCCTGTAGAGCAGATGTGGGGCGCAATCAACGCCGTATTCGGTTCATGGATGAACGAGCGCGCAATCAAGTACCGCGCACTCAATAACATCAAGGGCCTTGCAGGTACAGCAGTAAACGTACAGTCAATGGTATTCGGTAACTTCGGTGACGATTCCGGTACAGGTGTATGTTTCAGCCGCGACCCTTCAACAGGTGAGAACAAGTTCTACGGTGAGTACCTGATGAACGCTCAGGGTGAGGACGTTGTTGCAGGTATCAGAACTCCTGCTACAATCGACAAGCTCGAGAGAGAAAACAAAGAAGTTTACGACCAGCTCGTTGCCATCCGCGGTAACCTTGAAAACCACTTCCACGATATGCAGGATATGGAGTTCACCGTTCAGCAGGGCAAGCTCTTCCTGCTGCAGACACGCAACGGAAAGAGAACAGGTAAGGCTGCTGTAAAATGCGCTGTCGACATGGTCGGCGAAAAGCTCATCACAAAAGAAGAAGCTGTAATGCGCGTTTCAGCTGATCAGATTGACCAGCTGCTCCATCCGCAGATTGATCCTAAGGTTGCAAAGAAGGCAGAGGTTCTTACAAAGGGTCTCAATGCTTCTCCGGGAGCCGGATGCGGTCAGATCGTTTACACAGCTGACGAGGCTGAGTCATGGGTAAAGGACGGTAAGAAGGTCGTTCTCGTCCGCAAGGAAACATCTCCTGAAGACATTTCAGGTATGGTCGTTGCAGAAGGTATCCTGACATCAACCGGTGGTATGACAAGCCATGCAGCCGTTGTTGCACGTGGTATGGGAACACCTTGTGTTTCTGGTGCAGGTGAAGTTATCTTCACAGACGACGACAAGATCAAGATTAACGGAAAGACATTCTCAAGAGGCGACTTCATTACAATCGACGGTTCAACCGGTAACGTTTATGAAGGACAGCTTCCTCTCAGCGTACCTGAAATTGCAGGTGAGCTGAATACATTCCTCGGCTGGTGCGATGAGATCCGCAACGGTGCAGAAAGAAAGCTTGATGGCAACACAATCAAGGGATTCGCAGTACGCGCCAACGCTGACCAGCCAATCGATGCACAGCATGCATTCGAGTTCGGTGCTGAAGGTATCGGACTTTGCCGCACAGAGCATATGTTCTTTGACCGCGCAAAGCTCATCCACTTCCGCGCTATGATCGTTTCTGACACAGTAGAGCAGAGAAAGGCAGCACTTGCCAACATCCTGCCACTGCAGAAGAAAGACTTCCTCGGTATTTTCGAGGCTATGAACGGACGTCCTGTTACAATCCGCCTTCTTGACCCGCCGCTGCATGAGTTCATCCCTCACACAGACACAGAGAAGGAAGAGCTTGCTCAGGTCATGAACATTGACGTAAAGCGCCTTTCTGCAAAGTGCGAGGCACTGCACGAAATGAACCCGATGCTCGGTCACCGCGGATGCCGCCTTGCAATTACCTTCCCTGAAATCTACGAGATGCAGGTTGAGGCAATCGCTCTGGCAGCTGCAGAGTGCATCAAGAAGAACGTTCCTGTTCATCCAGAAGTAATGATTCCTATCGTTTGTGACAACGACGAGCTTGAGATCATCCGCAAGTCATGCGAGAAGGTCATGAAAGACGTCTTTACACGCGAGAACGTTGAGTTTGAAATCAAGATCGGTTCTATGACCGAAGTTCCACGCGCAGCACTGCTCGCAGGTAAGCTTGCACAGTTCGCTGACT
>JAZUFS010000322.1:0-3063 GCA_045640805.1 Treponemataceae bacterium | reverse complement strand
AAGGTCGGCAATTGAGAAGTTGAACAGTGAGCGTACGAACTCAGTTGCTACAGTGCAGTTCATTGTACAGAGGAGTGGCAGCCATCCGCCGCTTGATGAGCAGAAGCCTGAAAGACCGTTCTCTGGGTCTGCAATCGGCTTTGCTGAATATCCATACAGTGTACCAGAAGTACCCATACTCATGGTGAGGAAGCCGTCTGAAACAGTACCTGTTCCAATAGCGCCCATCATGTTGTCGCCGCCACCTGCGCTGACCGGAATTCCTGCCGGGATTCCGTATTCGGCAGCTGCCTTTGCTGAAACAACGCCGGCTTTTTCATGCGGCTGAATCAGGCGTGGCAGTAATCCATAGAGCTTAGGATCGATGATGTCGCAGATTTTCTTTGACCATTCGCGCTTTGCAGAGTCGAACAGTGCTGTTCCTGAAGAATCACCGTATTCCATGACGTAATCGCCGGTGAGCACCCAGTTGATGTAGTCGTGTGGCAGCATGATGTAGTTGAGATTTGCCCATGCATCAGGCTTGTGTCTCTTGAGCCACATGATCTTCGGTGCAGTGAATCCCGGGAGCATCAGGTTGCCGAGTGCCTTTACGACTTCAGCATTTCCGCCTGCTGCTTCTGTAATGAGTGCGCATTCTTCTGTTGTTGATGTATCGTTCCAGAGCTTGATGTTGTAAAGCGCCTTGCCATCCTTGTCCAGAGGAACAAATCCGTGCTGCTGGCCAGAAACACCAATTGCCTCAATTGAATCGCGTGCTTCTTTTGAAAGACCATCGAAACACTGCTTCATTGCAGCGTCGTACCATTCTGTCTTCTGTTCGCGTGTACCGTCGTTCTCTGAAATGAGATCAAGCTTGCAAGCTTTTTTCTCGACGATTTTCTTGTTTTCATAGTCGTAGACAACGACTTTAATACTCTGTGTGCCTAAGTCAATACCACAAACGGCTTTCATAGATTCCTCCGGAAAAGATAATTTTCTGATAACTTTATTATGGATGATAAATGACGCGCATGCAATCGGTAAAATGCATGAAAACGAAAAATGATACTATATGTCAGAATGCTTGAAGTTCAGTATCATTAAAGAACTTGAAGTATTACTTAAAAAGGGGTATAATTTCCTCAAATTCTTATATCCGGAGACAACGATGAAAGATTGCGTTCTGCTCGGAGATGAGGCTCTTGCACTTGGTGCACTTCATGCCGGGCTTTCTGCCGGTTTTGGGTACCCGGGAACACCCTCAACCGAAATACTTGAATATCTGATCGACAATTACGAGAAGAATAACGGCCCGGTTGCACAGTGGTGCTCTAACGAAAAGACTGCTTACGAGGCAGCTCTCGGCGTTTCATTTGCCGGCAAGCGCGCCCTCGTCACCATGAAGCACGTCGGTCTTAACGTAGCGGCTGATCCGTTCATGAACTCTTCACTTCTTGGCATAAAAGGCGGTCTCGTCGTTATCGTTGCCGATGACCCGAGCATGCACTCAAGCCAGGGCGAGCAGGATTCCCGCTTCTACGCCGACTTTGCCATGATTCCGTGCTTTGAGCCGACGACCCAGCAGGAAGCATACGAAATGATGTTCGATGCCTTCGCTTATTCAGAAGCAAATCACGTTCCTGTCCTGATGCGCATGGTCACCCGCCTTTCACACAGCCGCGCAGTCGTTCATCCAAAAGATGAGAAGGATTTCCTTTCACAGAACGCACTTGAAAAAGGCGAAAGGAAAGAGTGGATGCTGCTTCCTGCCCTTGCACGCAAGAACTACGACAAGATGATTTCAAAGCAGGATGCTTTCGTCTCCTGGTCTGACAGCAATCAGTGGAACAAGCTGACTCTTAATGAGAAAAGAGGGGATCTTGCCATCGTCACAAGCGGTCTTGGCCGCAACTATTACCTTGAAAATCTTGAAGACTTTGCAGCCCTTTCAGAAGCCCGCTTCCCGGGACAGGGCCTGCCTTCAACACTGCATGTCGGAACGCTGCCACTGCCGCGCGAAGCCCTTAAGAAACTTGCAGATACTGCAGAGACAATCCTCGTCATTGAAGAGGGCATGCCGTTCGTAGAAAAGCAGCTTGCGGGAATTCTTCCGCAGAAGACAAAGATCGTCGGAAAACTGACCGGACTTCTGCCAAGAAGCGGCGAGCTTAATCCTGATACTGTACGCGCGGCTCTGGGCCTGGCTCCACTTCAGTCAGCACAGGCTGTGCTTGCAACTGCCGACAGCGCGGCTGCAGAAATCTGCGCCAACCTGCCTGGCCGCCCGCCGCAGCTCTGCAAGGGCTGCCCGCACCACGACTCATACACCGCGCTTAACAAGGCCGTTGAGATTCTTGCTGCAAAAGCAGGCGCCGGAAATGTTTCCGTTCACTCAGACATCGGCTGCTACGCACTCGGCGGTACAGCACCGCTCAATGCATGCGAGACAATCGTCTGCATGGGTGCTTCAATCGGTATGGCACGCGGTGCTTCACAGGCTGGCGTCAAATACACGTTCGGCGTTATCGGGGATTCAACATTCCTGCATTCAGGCATGACAAACCTGGTAGACTGCGTTTCAACAAAGACTCCGGTCACCATCATGCTCGTAGATAACTCAATCGTCGCAATGACAGGCTGCCAGAAGACAATCCTGCCTTCAAGCCAGCTTCAGCCGGTTGTCGAAGGCCTTGGTGTTGAACCTGAGCACGTCCGTGTGCTTGAGACAAGCCCTAACAAGATAGAAGAAAACGCACGCATCCTTGCTGAAGAAGCAGAGTACCGCGGCGTTTCAGTCGTCATTATGAGACGTGAGTGCCTTGAGGCATTCCGCTTGAGGACAAAGGCTGCAAAGATAGCTGCTGCAAAAGCTGCAAAGGGAGGCAACTGATGAAATACGATATTCTTCTCGCCGGTGTTGGCGGACAGGGTGTTCTTTCCATTGCGGCAATCATTGCTGCAGCTGCCATGAAGGACGGTCTTCAGGTACGTCAGTCAGAAGTTCACGGCATGAGCCAGAGAGGTGGCGGCGTTCAGGCACACCTCCGCATTTCAGACACGACAATTGCGTCTGACCTGATT
>JAZUFS010000321.1:0-3383 GCA_045640805.1 Treponemataceae bacterium | reverse complement strand
TTGTTGAAGCAGACAAGAGCCTGACATTTGAGACTTCAAGCAAGAAGGTTCAGCCTTTCCATACAAAACGAATCAAGTATGAAGTAAGTCCTCCGGACGCAATCCTTACATGGACAACAAGTCAGGAAGATGACTTCTTTGAATACAAAGACCTTGGAAAAAACGGCGAAGGTGTCGGTTATGTAGAAATCTCAGGACTCAAGCTCGGGGAAGGAACCCTTGCCTGTGTAACTAACGGTTCTGCAAAAGCAAGCTGTGCGATCCGCGTATTATGGGAATATCAGTTTGACGTTGATACAAAAAGCATCAGCGGAACACCTGCAAAAACCTACACGGTGAACTACAGTGTAAACCCTGCAGATGCAGACATTTCCATAAGCGATACAGATCTTGCATCCCTCGTAATCACCCGCGGCATGGGTATGATTGACGGAAAACAGCAGTACACCGGAAAAGGAACAATTACCGTAACTCCGAAAGCCGAAGGGGCCGGTAAGGTTTCAATACGCGCTACTAACAAAGATACTGGAGAAACAATCGGAACCTCTGTCCTGTCCATGGACTTCATCTATCCTGAAATAAATATTCGGGCAAGTCTTGTAAATCGCGAAGGAAACTTCAGTCACTATGACAATGCAAGCAACACCCTTTATATCGGAGACGGTGAGAAAGTAACCCTTTCATTCTCAGTTGATGAAAAAATAAACTGGAATATCAATTCTTCCTCTCTCGATCACAGGATAAACTCTTCCCAGAATTCAAAACTCACTAATGGAATAGCAACACAAATTGTCATACACAATGCTACAGACGTGATAACCCAGGAATACCTTATTCCGACATGGTATGTTCCAATGGGGGTACGGGAAGTTACGCAAACTATTCAAACCCAGGGAGGACCGGCAACAGTGGTAACTTACGAAGAGGTTGAAAATCAGCTTGATCCAAAGACTGATTTCAGATGGGTTGAAAATGACGTCGGATTCCTTGACTTTGGGGCTGGATGGGATTTAAGTCCATCACGGTACTGGAAGAAAGAAATTCCGTCAAAAGCTAATACACGCATGTCCATCTCGGAATATCAGAATACACCTTGGTACTGGCAGCCGGCACATGGTGCAATTCATCACTGGACCGGTTCCGTTGCAGCAGGCCCATGGAATTCAGAACCTACAGGAAACCAGCCGGCAATACTTGTAAATTCAAACTCTACCGATCTTGTTTCCTCTCTGAGCACTGACATCCTTACAGTGAATATAAATCACTGTGGAAAAATCCAGCCGTTTCAGATTAACGTGATAACAGAAACTAGAAACTGCTCAAGATACCAGTAGAGTATAAGTCAGCTGCAGCATAATCTTACTCTTTCAGTGAGATTATGATTACTGATCATACAACAAGTTGCTTGACGTTTATACTTCCATAGAGTTATATTAAAAGTAACTCTATGGAGGTAGTTGTGTCTGATTTGATTTTATATCACGGTTCACCCAGCATAATTGAAAAGCCCCTTTTTGGATATGGAAAAACATGGAATGATTACGGACAAGGATTTTATTGCACTGAGAGCCTTCAGCTTGCAAAGGAATGGGCCGTTTCTGAAGAAAAGAACGGGTATGCAAACCGATATAGCCTTGATACATCGGATTTGAAAATAATAAATATCAGTGATTATACAATGTTGCACTGGCTGGCAATCCTGGTAGCTAACCGCCAGTTCTCAACTTCAACTCCTGTAATGAAACGCGGAAAAGACTGGCTTCTTGATAACTTCCTCATCAATACAGAAAGTTATGATCTGATAAAAGGATACCGCGCAGATGATTCATATTTCTCATTTGCAAAAGCATTTCTTACAAACCAGATTTCTTATGTACAGCTTTCTCATGCAATGAAACTTGGGAACCTAGGTGAACAGATTATGCTGAAAAGCCGGAAAGCCTTCGATCTGATTCATTTTGAAGATTATGAAGAAGCTGACTTTCATGAGTATTTTCCTGACAAGAAAAGCCGCGATGAAGAAGCTAGAGGAAGATTCAGAAAGATTCTGGAAGAAGACGATATGGATGGAATATTCATGAGGGATATCATTCGGGAGAAAATAAAAGAAAATGATGCACGCATACAATAAAGATTACCTGTCTGATGCCATGGAGAATTTAGGAGAGGCTTTTGATTATGCCAGATATTCTCAAAATCTTTCCCTGAATGAGTTCATGACTCTTTTCATAAATTCAAAAATCTCTGAATCTTTTGAAAAAGGAAACCCCAAGCATATAAGCGGTGTATCAGGAACAGAACTTGTTCTGGACATTTTACAGAGAAGCGGAAAAAAAATAGAAATCCATGAACCTCGTATAGATTATGACAGATCTTCAGAATATTGGACCGGATGGATTTTAGCATATTTCCAGTGGATGACAGGCAAGAGCTTTTCTTTTATTCAGAAGTATTTACCGGCCGAAGATATTAACCGGCTTTACAATCCGTTACATGAAGCTCCGGAAGAAAAATTCGTTGAGACTGCACAAAACATCATTAAGCTTCGGGCACCAAAATCCCGGGTTCAGGAATTACGTAAACTTGCAGGAATGACCCAGAAGCAACTGTCTGATGAATCAGGAGTAAATATCCGAACTCTCCAGCAATATGAAAATATGAGTAAGGACATCAATAAAGCTTCCGGAATAATTCTTGCTTCCTTGGCGAAAGCTTTAAGCTGCAATATTGAAGACCTGCTGCAGTAGATCCACTTTCAGATTCATGAGTTATTTGTCTACAGTTTCAGGATATTTATCTGGTCTTTGACCAGTTTCATACTCACACCAAAACTCATGCGAGGAAGAGGCCACTCAATATAATTCTCTCTGCTTTCCGAATCTGATAATTCGGGAATTTGAAAAATTTTATCTGTATGATCTGAGGGTACATCTATCCATTTTCTTCTTAAACAACAGGAGATTCTTTTAAGAACCATCTGCACAGCTGAAAGTCCAAAATGAAAGAATGATTCATTTTTCAAAGAAAGCAGCGGAAATGTAACTTTCATTGCAGAAGTTGCAGCAAGCATACAAGTTGAAGGAGAACAACATCCCGGTGTTTTAAATTTAGCAACATCTTCAAGACATGCTGCACAATTACCAACTGTCAGAATCGGTTCTTTCATATTCCTGATTTCTTTTTCAGAATAAGCTTTCCCATCACGATCAAACCAATACTTTACTCCATCAATCAGAACTCCCCCGCCTATGATAATTACAAGCGGATGTGTACAATCCTTCTTTGGCGCATAAACAACATACTCGAACCCGGATCGAAGGGCATTCATACATCCTCCATCACAGGCACCCTCAAGTTTACGAACTAAATCGGGAGTAACTTCA
>JAZUFS010000320.1:0-1704 GCA_045640805.1 Treponemataceae bacterium | reverse complement strand
GGTTTTTGTGACCTGCTGCACTTCACGCGGTAATGCTTCCCACTGATCCTTCGCGATGATAGCCGCGCCATAAGCACCCATAAGGCCTGCGACGTCGGGACGGAATACGTTTACGCCAGCCACTTTCTCAAACGCGCGCAGCACTGCGTCGTTGTTGAACGTACCGCCCTGAACGACGACTTTCTTTCCGATATCACTCGCCTTTCTGAGCTTGATTACCTTGAAAAGCGCATTCTTAATGACTGAGTATGAAAGACCCGCAGAAATGTCGGCGACTGTAGCGCCTTCCTTCTGAGCCTGCTTTACACGGCTGTTCATGAAGACGGTGCAGCGGCTGCCCAGGTCAATCGGGTGTTCGGCGAGCAGGGCCTTTTTGCTGAACTCGCGGACATCAAGACCGAGCGAGCGGGCGAAGTTTTCAAGGAAACTGCCGCAGCCTGACGAGCACGCCTCATTGAGCTGAATGCCCGTAATCGCACCGTCTTTCATGCGCAGGCACTTCATGTCCTGTCCGCCGATATCGAGCAGGAATTCGACGCCCGGCACAAAAAAGTCTGCGGCGCGGTAATGGGCGATTGTCTCTACTTCACCGGCATCGGCGCCGAGCGCTGCCTGAAAGAGCGCCTCACCATATCCTGTGGAAACGGTGCGGGCAATATATACATCCGGCGGCAGCTGCCTGTACATGTCTTTCAGGACACGGACGGCGAGCTGCACGGGGTTACCGGCATTTACGTCATAGAAGCGCCACAGGATGCGGCCTTCCATGTCAATGAGTACTGCTTTTGTCGTTGTTGAACCCGCATCAAGTCCCAGGAAGACGGGACCGTGCGCTTCTGAAAGCGGAGCTGCAGCGGCTTTTTCCCTGCCATGGCGCTCGCGGAATTCCTCAAGTTCAGCTTCATTCTTAAACAGCGGTTCAAGCCGCTGCACTTCCGTCATCTCAGCGTCGATAAGTCCTGCAAGAGATTCCCGCAGCTGGCCGACAGTCACGAAACGGACGGAATCTGGCGCACCGCATGACGGGCCGTCACAGCGAGCCTCGGTTCTGTCAGCAGACGAGGGCTGCCCGGCAGATGCGCCCTTCTCAGCGGATGTATCGTCTGTCAGACAGCCGAGGTCTTTCTCAGCGGAGAACGCGGCGCCGGCTGCTACGAAAAGCTGGGAATCCTCAGGTACGATGATTGCGTCGTCTTCAAGCTTGAGCGTCTTGATGAAGCGCTCGCGGAGCTGGTCCAGGAAATGAAGCGGCCCGCCTAGGAAAGCAACATTGCCGCGGATAGGCTTTCCGCATGCAAGGCCTGAAATGGTCTGGTTTACAACCGCCTGGAAAATTGACGCGGCGATATCTTCGCGGCGTGCTCCCTCGTTGATGAGTGGCTGAATATCCGTTTTGGCAAAAACGCCGCAGCGTGCCGCAATCGGATATATGGTCGTGGAACCGCGTGCAAGCTCGTTCAGTCCCGGTGCATCGGTTTCAAGCAGGGCGGCCATCTGGTCAATGAAAGCGCCCGTACCGCCTGCGCAGGTGCCGTTCATGCGCTGTTCGACACCGCCGGTAAAGTACGTGATTTTGGCATCCTCGCCACCCAATTCTATGGCGACGTCAGTTTTGGGGATAAGTTTTTTTACGGCTGTGGTACCGGCAATGACTTCCTGAATGAACGGGATGGAAAGCCACTGCGACACGGAAAGGCCGCCAGA
>JAZUFS010000319.1:0-3320 GCA_045640805.1 Treponemataceae bacterium | reverse complement strand
AAGAGAGAGAAGCGACGCGCCGATCATCAGAAGACCGACGAGTGTCACATACTTTGCATCGTGATTTGGAATACCCACATCGATAATGCCGGCCATGATGAGCGGGATGAGGGCTTCAAGGAAAACCTCTCCCATGATTGTGACCGGGGCAAGTACAGTAGCTACCTTGTACTTTCTTTCAAGGCCGGTCATGAGTTTCTTTACTGTCGACATGATTTAAATATCATAAAAATAAGGTTTTAAGTCAATCAGAATTTTACTTTACACTTTCCAGTTGATCGAAAAATTCCTTGCGGGCGGCGGCGTATTCGGTGTTGTATTCTTCGTTGCTGCCGCGGTGCAGTTTGCTTAAGTATGAATGGGCAAAGTTGGCATCCGATTCGACACGGCTTAAGACAGCAAGACCTACACTTGAGCACAGGTCAGAAATCCGTTCTATATTCGTAAGGATATTGAGGAACGACGTACCGGTAATGGTGTCGCACGTACCGTCGCGAAGGCGTGTCAGGTGGTTGTCATGCAGCATGTTCACCATGTCATCCACCACTTCTTCAAGCGGCTCTACGTGACGCGCTGCCTTAAGGTCACGGAAACGGAATGCCTGCTGTATGCTGTCGAATATCTGGCGGATTATGCTGCCCGTTACATCAAGTTCCTTGAGCGCACTTTCAGAAAGTTTACCACCGCTTTCGTTCAGGGAACGGGCTTCTTTTGCAATGTTCATGGCATGGTCGCCGATGCGCTCGAAAAGGTCGGCACATTTAAAGTATTCGTTAAAGATGCGCACATGCTCTTCTTCATGCACATACGGGCTGAACTGGCCCAGGTACCGGCTGACGTTATCGGTGAGCAGGTCAAGCTGTTCTTCCTGTTCATCAACCTCAGTAAAAAGGGCGGTATCGTACATGGCAAGAAGGCTGAGTGCCTTGCTGAAGTTTTCAACAGCCAGGCGGAGTGTCACCTGCAGAAGGTTGTAGCAGCTGCGGAGTGTAAGGGCCGGCGTGTTGAAGAACGCAGGGTTAAGGGCCTGAATTTTGTCGTCATAGGGACCTGCTTTTACAGGGGCCGAACGGATAATCTTCATTGAAAGCTTCTCATATATCGGCAGCAGCGGGAAAAGGACGACTGAACAGCCCAGATTGAAGATGGTGTTCGTGTTTGCAATGTCACCGGAGCGCACCGTCATATCCCAAAGGCCTTCAAGAAGTCCCATCTGATGCAGCAGAGTCACCACAACAAGCACGACGACGGTTTCACTCAGGTTGAACAGGATGTTGACGATTCCGACGCGGCGGGCATCTTCCTTTGCGCCGATGGAGCACACAATTGCCGTTGTTACGCAGTCACCAAGATAAATACCGACAATTACGGAATAAATTGATTTGAATGCAAGAAGCCCCGTGGTACTGAACGCCTGAAGAATACCGATTGTTGCGCTTGAACTCTGAAGCACGAACGCAACGCCGGCGCCGGTCAGGTATCCGATGAACGGATTGTCACCCAATGTGCTGAAAAGGGTGTTGAAAACGCCTGAATCGTTAAGGTTGGAAACAGCGCCCGTCATGTTGAGAAGGCCTGAGAAAAGAATTCCAAAGCCCATGGCAATCTTTCCGCCGTTTTCAGCGCGTTTCGTTCTTGACGCCATGATGCAGATAATACCGATTATCAGGGCAACAGGTGCCAGGGTTGAAGGCTTGAAGAACTGCAGCACGCCGGCAGCACCGGATGAGTCTATATCAAGAAGGCGGATGATCTGGCCGGTAACCGTTGTACCGACGTTCGCACCTACAATAATGCCGAGTGACTGTCTGAGAGTCAGGATGCCGGCACCAACAAGGCCTGCTGTAATGACAATGGTTGCCGTTGATGACTGGATTATGGCAGTCACCAGAACGCCAAGGAAAAAAGCCTTTATGGCATTGTTGGTTATTTTTTCCATTATGACTTTCAATGTACCGGAAGAACTTTCCTTAAGACTGTCTCCCATCAGGCGCATGCCGTACAGGAACAGGGAGAGACCACCGAACAATGAAATGACGTCAAAAATACTCATCGCATGGATTTTACCATAATTTCACTCAGAATGTATAGAAAGACAGTTGAGTAACCGTGGTTACCCCGTCCAGTAACTACGGTTACCCTCTTTTGTAACCAACGTCACCCCAAAAGTAACAAAGGTCACCCCGGAAAAGTATTGCATTCTCATCCCGCTAGCCGTATATTCGAGGTAACGAAACGCAAAGGAGGTCAGGTTTATGGAACAAATCATTGAAATCATCCATGATTTTCTTCCATGGTTCTGGGTTGCAGTTACGATACTCTGCATCGTAATTGAAACGTTCACCCTCTCCCTGACGACCATCTGGTTTGCAATAAGCGCGTTCGTAATGGTATTCCTTGCCTTTACGCCGCTGCCGTTTGCAGCCCAGTTGTCCATCTTCGTCGTGCTTTCGCTGGTTCTGCTCATTTTCACACGTCCGTTGCTGAAAAAGAAGCTTAATCAGAAGAAAATCGCAACGAATTATGAGCGGACAATCGGTCAGATTGCAGTAGTCACCAGAAAGATTACCGCACTCGAAAAGGGAACCGTTAAAATCAACGGGATGGAGTGGACTGCCACCGTCAAGGATGACATCGTTCTTGAGGAAGGCACCAAGTGTATTATTGAAGAAATCACGGGCGTCACAGCCTGTGTAAAGCAGATCTGAGCAGAGCAAGCCGGATCTGGAGAGTTTATCAATCAACATAGCGGATTAAGCACATCCACGAAGAAGATGGACATCCGCAAAAAGGAGAAAGTCATGTACGTAATTATTGCATTGATCGTCATTGTAATGATCCTCATCATCACAAACATCAGGATCGTTCCGCAGTCAGACGCTGTCGTCATTGAGCGTCTCGGTTCATACAACACAACCTGGCAGACGGGTCTTCACGTTAAGTTCCCGTTCATCGACAGAATGGCAAAGAAGGTCAGTCTTAAGGAGAAAGTCCTGGACTTCCCGCCACAGCCTGTCATCACAAAGGATAACGTAACCATGGAGATTGACACCGTCGTCTACATGCAGATTACAGATCCTAAACTGTACACATACGGCGTCGATAACCCTAATTTCGCCATTGAGACACTGACAGCAACAACGCTCCGCAACATCATCGGTGAGCTTGATCTTGACCAGACGCTGACAAGCCGCGACGTCATCAACACAAAGATGCGCCAGATTCTTGATGAGGCAACCGACCCGTGGGGTATCAAGGTAAACCGCGTTGAAGTAAAGAACATCATGCCGCCTGCAGCAATTCAAGAAGCAATGGAAAAG
>JAZUFS010000318.1:0-4904 GCA_045640805.1 Treponemataceae bacterium | reverse complement strand
GCAGGAACCGCTGCCGCGCTTTTTGCAGGCGACGTCCGCACATCCGCCGGACTCATGACGCTTGATAAAGACGCCGAACTGCTCGCTGTCCAGAAAATACCATCCCACAGCCAGCGTCTCTCAGAACTGCTGCTCAGCGAGTCCGCCGATTCCGCAGAAAAGACAAAACTTCTTAAAGCCATGCTCGCTGCTGAAAACGACTTCTACTCAGGAACTGCGGCCCCTGAAAACGCAAAGACGCTTTTCTCCTGGGACGCAACCACAATACGGGAAGCAGTGGACAAAACGCTTTCTGACACCAAACACGCGGTCACAGAACTTACAGAACGCGTCTTCTACGAAAAGCGGACGCTTACAGAAAGCGACATAAGCAGATGGTTCGCTCCTGAAAGCGCATACGCCCGCTCGCTTACCGATGCGCTCGGCGAAGACACCATGAAGAAACTCGCCACACTTTTCCTGGAGGCAGTTGCCGGCCAGAACGAAGGTCGCATATTCCAGTGGAAACAGACCATGGCGCTCAACAAAATCCGCTAGTCTTTTTATTTCAAATTTGCTACACTTAATGTATAAAAAAAGGATGAATTCATCCAAAAAAAGGAGTAGCACATGAACTTCATTTTCTTGGGACCACCGGGAGCCGGAAAAGGCACACTCGCAAAGCAGGTTGCTGAAACATACAAGATCCCGCACATTTCAACGGGAGATATTTTCCGCGCAAACATCAAGAACCAGACACCTCTGGGAAAGAAGGTTGACGCTATCATCAAATCAGGTGGACTCGTAAGTGATGACATCACTGTAGAGCTCGTAAAGGACCGCCTTTCACAGGATGACGTAAAGAACGGATTCATCCTTGACGGTTTCCCACGCACCATTCCACAGGCAGAAGCTCTCGCTACATTCTGCAAGGTAGACGCTGCAGTCAACTTCGACATTGCTGACGAAGAAGTTGTCGAGCGCCTTGGTGGACGCCGCGTCTGCACAAAGTGCGGTGAAGGCTTCCACATCAAGTTCATGCCTCCTAAGGTTGAAGGAAAGTGCGACAAATGTGGCGCTGACCTGTTCATCCGTGATGACGACAAGATTGAATCAATCAAGAACCGTCTGGTTGTATACCGCGACCAGACCGCCCCACTCATCGATTTCTATACAAAGAAAGGAAATATCGTTGATATCGATGCACGTCCGGCTCCTGAGAAGATTCTTGAGACTTTCAAGGAGAAGTTCCCTCTCTAATGTACGAGATAGAGCTTAAAGCCTGGATGGCTGACAGGGCCGCTGTCGAGGCAGCCCTCAAGACATTTGCTGTGTATGAAGATACTCTGGATAAGCATGACCGTTACTGGAAGCTTGATACACAGTCTGATTCCCACATGACAGTGCGGCTCCGCTCTGAAACGCGTGAATCAACAGGCAAGACAGAAACCTTTGTCACATACAAGCATAAAAGCCGTGACAAGGGTTTCGAGGTAAACGAAGAACATGAGTTTACCGTTTCGAACCCGGATGACTTTGAACTGATCCTCAAAGATGCCGGATTCAAGCAAAGTTTTTCAAAACATAAAACTGCCGGGAGTTGGCATTTTGACAATTTCCATATAGAATTATGTATATTGGAAGGCTTGGGTGAGTTCTTTGAAATAGAGACCTTCGCTGAAGAAAATACACCTGAAGTTGCGCAAACCGCACACACTGCGCTGCTTGAGGTTCTGTCCCGATGTGGCATTTCTTCAGATAAAATTGAAAGCCGCTATTACAGTGAACTGTACCAGCTGAAAAATAAATAATCATCTTCCTGGGGGGAAAATGAACATTCGCGAAAAGAAAGATCTTTTTGCACGACTCTATGGCAACGATGAATCTGTTCTTGACCGGCAGATTGACCGTTATGAGGCGTTGCAAAAAGCATACTCACAGAAATATGGCACACCGCCAGATGCGCCGTCCATCAGGATTTTTTCATCTCCCGGACGCACTGAAATAGGCGGAAACCACACAGACCACAATCTGGGAAAAGTTCTTGCAGCGAGCATTCAGCTTGACTGCATCGGAGCCGTTGAGTCACGTGCCGACGTAATTCACATCTACGACCTGACATATAACGAAGATTATGAAATTACTGTCGGTGATTCAGAACGCCATGAAGGCGAGAAAGGATCTATTGCACTGCTTCGCGGCATTATTCAGGGATTCAAGAACGCCGGCTTCAAGGTTGGCGGTTTCAATGCCTGTTTTACCAGCGACGTCATCGCTGCAGCCGGAGTCAGCTCATCCGCATCGTTTGAAATGATGCTGGGCACCATTCTGAACTGCCTCTACAACGACGGGAAGCTTACCGTAAGCGACATTGCCCGCGTCGGACAGTTTGCCGAGAACACCTACTGGGACAAAGCAAGCGGACTGCTCGATCAGACAGCATGTGCCACTGGCGGCCTTGTCACGATAGATTTTGCCGAACCGGCAAAGCCTGCCGTGAAACAGATTCCGTTCGACTTTTCCAAGCAAGGCTACAGCATGATGATAGTAAACACCGGTAAAGGTCACGCAGATCTTTCCGCTGAGTACTCATCAATTCCAAACGAAATGAAATCGGTTGCACGGTTTTTCAAGCAACAGACACTGCGCGGACTTACATTTGCCGACATTGCCGGCAATCTGCCTGCACTCCGGAAGGAATGCGGCGACAGGGCAGTACTTCGCGCACTGCACTTCTTCACTGAAAATGACCGTGTAGATGAAGAAGCCACCGCACTTGAAGCAAATGACTTTACAGTATTTCTCACGGGAATTACTGCGTCGGGCAATTCTTCGTGGAAGTGGCTTCAGAACATCAGCGTTCCCGGCTACCCGGATGAACAGCCGATTGCAGTATGTCTCGCACTGACAGAACAGTTCATCAAGACACATTGCACAGAAGCAAAGCCCGGTGCATGCCGTGTTCATGGCGGCGGATTCGCAGGCGTCATTCAGGCATTCATTCCTGACAGCCTCGTTCCCGAGTACACTGCCTACATGAACAAAGCCCTCGGATGGACAGAAGGAAACGGCAGAAGCCCTGTATACTGCATGAGCATCAGGCCGCTCGGTTCAATCGAAGTGAAATAAACACTGCAGTTTGCGCTGCAGGCATAAAAAAAAGCTGTCTGATTTCCAGACAGCTTTTTTTGTCTCCAGTCACAAAATTTCTGACCAGATTACATGTTATAAATCCAGATGAGCTTTCATTGCTTCTGCAATTTCTGGGAGTGTGAGCGGCTTTCTGAAGAATTCTTCAATTCCCATGTCGCGTACACGCTTTTCAGATTCTTCATCAGAAAGAGATGTCATGACAAATACTACAGGTTTTCCAAATGCATCTGAACTCTTTACTTTATTGCAGAGGCTGAAACCATCAACTCCCGGCAGGTTAAGGTCAAGGAAGATGATATCAGGCTTTTTTTCAGCCAGCAGTGTTCCTGCCTCAAAACCGTCAAATGCCTGGAAAATCTCAAAGCCCTCAAATTTCTTTTCAATGAATTTAGCCAGAACGTTGTTAAGGCCTTTATCATCATCAACAATAAGGAGTGTGTGTGATCCCTGCTCAAGTTCCTGAGGAATACGCATATTGCGGCTTTTCATGAAATTAAGAAGGTCTTCGCTGTAAACGCGATACTGTCCTCCGGGAGTCTTAAACGCCTTTAAGTGGCCTTTACGAATCCAGTTGATTGCTGTCTGATTAACTACCCCGCAAATATTTGCAACTTCAAGAGCTGAATAAACACGGGCTCTGTTTTTTTCCTTATTCATCCATTTCCTCTTTTGAAACTATTAATAATGACTCAGTATATCATTTTTTTCAGTTTTGCGATACTCTAATCCGCTCATTTTCTCAAAATTTTCCAAAACTTCTACTCATTTCTTTCTGCCATGCGGATAAGTTTCTCTGTAAATCCCTTTCTGACCAGCGCCCTGATGAGCGCGTCGCCACTTTTCCCCTGCGCTGCAAGTTTTTCACGGGCACGACGGCACTTATCTTCTTCACTTTCTGCTTCAAAGAATTCGTTCAGTGCATTCTGTGCTGTTTTTCTGTCAATGCCCCGTACCGCTAGTTCCCCCTGCAGCCGGATGCGCCCTTCTGTATGCGTGATGGCACGGCTTCTGAGCCACGCACCTGCAAAACGTTCATCTGACAGCCAGTTACGTTCCTCGCAGTAATCAAGGGCACGCTCAATACTTTCAACGGAATGTTTTTTCTTGAGCAGTTTGCCTTTCAGGAGAAAGCGGCTGTGCTCACTACGTTCAAGGTAAGCGACGGCATCCCGTTCGGCCGCATATACGAGCGCGGCGTCCATGAGGTCAGCAAAATCTTCGTCTGTAAGGGTTGTCCCGGCGGCAACTTTCCCCGGAGGGCACAGTCTGAGGTATACAAGACGGACATAGAACGACGTGCCATCAGAAAATGTGCATTTCACGCAGTCACTGCCGATATATTCTGCTGTCTCAATTGTCTGTGCCAAAAGCGCCTCCTTACAAGTCCATGTTATATTATAGCAGTTCAAACAACGGTTTGTTAAAACATTCTGCAAATATCATCTTGATCAGCCATTCAGAGCAAAAAAAAACTGCCGGAACCGGCAGTTTTTTTCTGTGGCATAAGCCAGAGATTAACGCTTGCTGAACTGGAAGCGGCGGCGTGCACCACGCTGACCGTACTTCTTGCGCTCAACCATACGGGAATCACGAGTAAGGAATCCGTTAGCATGGAGTGATGCGTAGTTGCCCTGATCTACCTGTGTCAGTGCGCGTGCAATACCATGGCGGCAAGCACCAGCCTGACCGTTAAGTCCACCACCCTGAACGTTAATCAGGAGATCGTACTTTGACTCAGAAGCTGTAACAAGCAGAGCCTGCTTTACAAGCTG
>JAZUFS010000317.1:0-3848 GCA_045640805.1 Treponemataceae bacterium | reverse complement strand
GTTCTGTGTCGTTTCTGCAGCAAGTCCCGTCACACTAAGGAACAGGCATATAACAGCAACTGCAGCAAATACTTTTTTCCTCATATAGTCTCCATTACGGGCAGAACATTTCAGTCTGCATATTTTTCCAGGTCAGCGGCGGTCAGCCTTCCGGCAAAAAAAGAACTTCCGGAAACGACGACATCAGTACCGGCATGGATTACATCAGCAACCGTCTTTTCATTTACACCACCGTCTACAGACAGTATATATCCCAAATGGCGGTTTCGTCTAATATTTGAAAGAAAACTTACCTTTTCTATGCATTCCGGAATTATTTTCTGTCCGCCGTATCCCGGATTAACCGTCATGATGAGGATAAGATCAACTTTATCGAGCAGAGGCTCCAGAACAGAAGCGGGGGTTTCGGGCTTTATGCTTATTCCGGCTTTCACTCCCCTGTCATGAATGTGCTTTATCAGTTTTTCCGGTTCCGCACATGCTTCGTAATGAAATGTAAGGTAATCGGCACCGGCATCTATGAAAGAGTCAGCTCGTTCTTCAGGATTACGTATCATGAGATGAACGTCGAATGGCAGTTTTGTCAGGGGGCGCAGGCAGCGGATTACAGGCTGCCCGATGGTAATTTCGGGAACAAACGTGCCATCCATGACATCGATATGAACCCAGGAACCGTTATTATTTTCAATTTTTTCTACAGCTTCGCCCAGTCTTGAAAAATCTGAAGAGAGCAGAGACGGAGCCAGAACAGGTGTTTTCATATAAATCTATAGTAACAAACCACTTCTACAATGTCTAGTAAAAATACATTTTTCGAAAGTTTTTGCATTTTTTTTCAAAATTTTTGCAAAACAGGGGTTGACTTAATCTAATAAAACATATTATAAAGTTTGCCCCACTTTTACTTGTTTTATTGACTAAAAACTTCATTTCTGCGATAATAGACATTACACTATGAGTACTTTACCAGAGAAAGGTCTGGCTCAGGCGTATGAACTCATGGAACAGGCAAATCCTGCTTCGGCAGTTGCCTTCCTTGAGGAATTGCTGCCTCACGACCTTGAAAATGCTGAAATAGTCTTTGCCATAAAATGTGCGAATCACTGGCGTCAGCCTCTGGATGCCATAATGAAACTGGACTCCCCGTACGAAAGGGCCGAAAGTCTCATCCGGCAGTGGAAAGAGTTTTCTGTTTATGCAGGAGACCGTCAGGACGAACGTGCTGTGTACGCTTTGAAAACAGGCATTTTTACACTCGCGCTCGAAAATTACAGGAGTGTAATTTCTGACGGCACCGATGCCCAGAAGGCAGAGATAAGCAGGAAAACGGGTCTTTGTTACAAGAAGCTCGGTAATTACGAAACCGCGCGGGCCCTTTTACAGGAA
Source organism: Treponemataceae bacterium (assembly GCA_045640805.1). Classification (GTDB taxonomy): domain Bacteria; phylum Spirochaetota; class Spirochaetia; order Treponematales; family Treponemataceae; genus Treponema_I. The sequence continues at coordinate 2,462 of JAZUFS010000317.1, read as the reverse complement.
GCGTACAGAATCAAGCCTGATTCAGCATCAATACTTGCGGAACTGGCTGACTGCTATGCTTTATGTGGCGAAGGGAAAAATGCCAAGGCATTCTTCAGGGAAGCCTTTTATGTAAACGCTCAGGAAATTGAAACGGAATTTCTTGACGCTGAAGTTGTAACAAGACTTATTCAGCAGGTACAGGATGCCGGCTACACGGGAAAAGTCCTTAAGGAATGGATTCCCGTATACGGAGTTCTGTATGGAGTGTTCAGCGTATCTCGCGAGCTTCGCGCCCTTGAGGCAGGAAAGCTCAAGCAGAACGTTTTCGCTCTGGAAAATGAAATTAAGGAAGCCGGGAATGAGCGTCAGCTGCTCGTTCCGCGTCTTATTAATCATTATTTCTGGCTCATTGACTATTACGTCAATATAAATGAGGAGAGAGCCAGAATTAACGAAGTATTATTGAAAATCAAATTACTTGACCCGGCAGTGTACGAGAAGTACACCGCGTGAAGTCAGGCAGCACAGGAGTAAACTCTATGTCAGAAGAACTTGTCAAGTTTGTTCAGGATCAGCTGAATGAAGAAAAGTGGACACGCGCAGCTATTTCCAACTATTCAAAGAACAACTTTATCGAGCTTGCTGCAACTGTAGCAAAGGCAAATGAAGAAAACTGCATTGATGAAATCAAGGACATCTGTGATGAGCATCTTTCACACACAAAGAACAGCGTCATTGCACTGTATCTTTCAGGAATGCTCGGATTAAAGAAGAAGGCACTGGATAATTCATCCCTGATTACCCTCATTGATATTTTCACAGACAATCACAAGAACAACATCGTTACCTATCTTTGTGAGACAATTCTCGATGAAGACAAGAACAACAAGTTCGCACTTCATACCCTTGCAGACTGCTACCGTGAAGAAAACAACGAGAAAGTCTGGGAGATTTACGAGACTATCGTAAGCATCGACTATGAAGAAGCTGACATTGCAAAACTTCTTGCTGAGAAATATGAGAAAGAAGGCGACATGGACACAGCAGTTGATTACTACAAGAAAGCACTGCTCCGCTATGTCAACGCAAAGTCATCAAATCAGGTTCAGGAAATCTGGAAGAAACTCATCTCCCTCATTCCTGAAGAAATTGACTTCTTCCTTATGGTTCAGAGAAAGGTATCAAAGGCAATCAGCGCAGAAAAGAGTGCCATCCTTCTTCAAGATCTGTTTGCCTGGTACAAGAACGCTCAGAACTGGGACGTTGCAATCGATATCCTGAAGCTGATCCTCTCAATTGATGAGAAGGATTCACAGGCACGCCGCGAAATCGTTGAATGCTATCGTGGAAAATATCAGGATCACAGCCAGCTCGACGATTACATCCGCGTATCAAACCTTTCACAGTCATGGCGCAACGTTTTCGAAGCAATCGCTGACTTTGAGAAGCATATCGCATTTGATGAAGGCAATTACGTTTACCACCGCTCATGGGGCGTCGGTAAAATCATCAAGGTTGCTGATGAGTCAATCACCATCACTTTTGCAACAGGCACAAAGGAAATGGCCCTCAAGATGGCTATCAGTGCACTTTCACCACTCAAAAAGGACCACATCTGGGTTATCAAGGCAACACACTCAAAGGCTTCACTTGCCCAGCGCGTAAAGGAAAAGAAGCTGTGGACACTCAAGACAATCATCAAGAGTTTCGACAACTGCTGTGATTTCAAGCGCATCAAGGCAGAACTTGTTCCGTCAGTTCTTTCTGCATCAGAATGGACAAGCTGGAGCTCAGGTGCACGCAAGCTGCTCGAAAATGATCCGTCATTCGGTGTAAGCCCTAACGACATCAACATGTACGTAGTACGTGACAGGAAGATTTCACCAGAAGAAAAACTCTCAAATGAGTTCAAGGCACAGAAGAACTTCTTCGCACGCATTGACATCATCATGAGATTTGCAGAACTCAAGTCAGAGTCAGACCTCTTCACAGAAATGTTCAACTACTTCGACGGATACATCAAGGCATACACACAGGTTACAGAACAGACTCTCGCCGCATACCTTGTCGTCCGCAAGATTGCTGCTGAGAATCCAAACCTGGACCCAGAGTTCAAGCCGGAGATGTTCAGCGAAATCTTCCAGCATATTGAGAATCCTAACGAACTGTACCTTTCACTCAAAGATACTAAGAATACAACACTCCGCAAGGATTTCCTCTCATGCATCAGAATGCTGCCGGACTGGTCAGATGTTTACATCCGCCTGTTCCCGACTGTCCTTCAGGAAGAAATGCTTACTACCCTGCTCAACAACGGCTGCGAGGAAAAACTCAAGAAGCTCGTTGCCACTTCATTCGAGAACTTCCGCGATTACCGCGCTGCTACAGTATGGTTCTTCGGAAAGGCTCAGGACGAAGACTGGTTCAAGGCTGTAAACATTCCATTCGAAAAGCAGATGATTACACTCATCCATATCATG
>JAZUFS010000316.1:0-2595 GCA_045640805.1 Treponemataceae bacterium | reverse complement strand
GCGAGCGTGTAGAGCTCGGCAGTCTCCATCTCAACGCCTGAAACGCCGTACTTAGCCCAGAGCTTCCAGTTCTCGTTCTCATCATAGAACAGGTCGCTTGAAATAACGGTGCTTACAATCGGCTTTACGCCTTCCTTTCCTGCAGCGGCGTATGCTTTCTGAAGCAGGTCCCAGTCGGCAGTTGGTGCGAAGTGCAGATTTCCGAAGCGCTGGTTCATCAGGCTGGAATCAGAGCAGGCGCCCATTGCAAGAATGACGTCGCGCACCTTTGTCGCCTCATGAATTGCACCGCACGTTCCAATGCGGATTGCCTTCTTTACGCCGTAGAACTGGAACAGCTCGTTTACATAAATCGAAAGGGATGGCTGGCCCATGCCGGTGCCCTGAACGGATACGCGCTTACCGTTATAGGTGCCCGTATAGCCGAACATGTTGCGGACTTCGTTGTAGCAGACGGCGTCCTTCAGAAAAGTTTCTGCAATGAACTTTGCGCGGAGCGGATCTCCCGGCAGCAGTACCGCCTCAGCAATCTGTCCGTCTTTTGCAGCGATATGTGTACTCATAGTTAATCCTCCAGAATGACAGTAACACTGATTATACCACACATTCCGGCGGATATGAAAAAAATGCTTTCAGGATGCAGATGTTGCTGGCGGATGAGATGAAACTGCAGTTACAGGACAAGCACGCCAAAGATGGCGCCCGCAAGCACGACGATGACGGGACTCAGTTTCTTCACGGTGAGCAGCAGCGTGAGTGCGACGGCGAAGAAAACCGTTCCGGGAATGGAAGTGAGCGCCAGCGGGAAAGATGCTTCCGCATTCACGGTAACGACGGCGATTTTCAGGACGTTCCAGGCGGCAACAGCAATGAGCCCCGCGCTTACCGGCCGGACGACATTGAACACCGTCTTTACGAGCGGCTTTTCCTGGAAAGCAGTATATGAGCGGGCAATAAGCAGGATGATGATGAGCGATGGCAGAACGGTCGCGAACGTGACGAGTACGCCGCCCATAACGCCGTACAGCTTGCAGCCGATGTACGTTGCCATGTTTATGCCAATGGGGCCCGGCGTACTTTCGGAGACAGCGACCATGTTGTAGAACATTTCAGGCGTTATGAGCCCGCCGCCTACAACCGGCTCATACATGAGCGTAATGGCTACCTGCCCGCCACCAATGGTGAAAAGGCCTATGTAGAAGAAGCGCCACATCAATGCGAGAAGACTCATTTTGTGCCTCCTTCGCTTCCTGTGGATAGAGAACCGTCCCCTGGTTCCTGCGATTGTCCTGGAGAACCGTCCCCTGGTCCACCCGTTGGAGGACAGCGTTTAAGCGAAACCGCATACACGACAAGTCCGAGCACGAGAGACGCAACAACGACAAGCACAGTCGGCGCCCGGAACACGACGATTGCCGTGAAGGCTGTGACGAACAGCAGGAGCTTCCACCAGACGAGTATTTTCTTTATGAAAGTGACGACCACTTTGCACAAGAGTGCGGCCACCGCAATATTTATGCCCATGAGCGCTTTCTGTACCCACACAATCTGGGCGAAGTTCTCAAGAAAGCTTGCAATCACTGAAATGATGATGAGGGATGGCGCGACAACTCCGAGCGTTGCAATGCAGCCGCCCAGAACGCCCGCCCGTGTGTAGCCGATGAAGGTGGCCACGTTTACCGCAATGATGCCGGGCGTCATCTGGCCGATGGCGAAATAATCAAGTAGCGTCTCTTTTGTAACCCAGTTACGCTTATCCGCGAGTTCGCTTTCAAGAATGGGCAGCATGGCAAGACCGCCGCCAAACGTAACGGCACCAATCTTGAAAAAGACGGCAAAAAGCTCAAACAACCTATAGAACCGTCCCCTGGTATCTTTCTTCTCGTTCATACAGAACCGTCCCCTGGTTCCTGCCCCTCACGGCACCACAGAACCGTCCCCTAGTATACTATAGAACCGTCCCCTAGTACACTTGAAAAAGATACCTTCTCCCGCTATAACGATACGGTATATGAAGACCACGTCACAGACAACGGATATAACCCAGGGCGTCATCTGGAAGCAGCTGCTCGCCTTCTTCTTCCCCATCCTGTTCGGCACTTTCTTTCAGCAGCTCTACAACACGGTCGACGCAATCATTGTGGGACGCTTTCTTGGCAAAGAGGCGCTGGCCGCCGTCGGTGGCGGAACGGGAACCGTCGTCAATCTGCTTGTGGGTTTCTTCACGGGACTTACCGGCGGCGCAACCGTCAGCATCTCGCAGTTTTACGGCGCAAAAAACAGGCGTGATCTACACCGTGCAGTGCATACCGCGCTCGCCTTCTGCATTGCTGGCGGCCTCATCATCACCGTTCTCGGCATCTTCTACGCTCCGTGGATGCTCCGTCTGCTGGGCACTCCGGATGAGATTCTTGAACCGGCAATCAAGTACATCACCATCTTCTTCATGGGAATCCTGCCATCCATCATCTACAACATGGGCAGTGCAATCCTGCGCGCTGCCGGTGACTCAAAGCGGCCGTTCCACATCCTGATAATCGGAACGTTCCTGAACATCATACTCGACACACTGTTCATCGCCGTCTTCAAGCTCGG
>JAZUFS010000315.1:0-3744 GCA_045640805.1 Treponemataceae bacterium | reverse complement strand
TCCGTAACTGCAGCATAGGCGGCGGCTATTTTCTTCAGGTCGCCGTCGTTTGCCCTGTATGGCACGACTGACGGCTGGTCGTAATCCGGGGATATGACCACGCCCCTTTCAAGACATGCAAGCACGAACGCAGGATATGCTTCGCGCGTAACTTTCGGATAGAGATAGCACGCTTTTCTTTCAAACGCGGGTGAAAGCTGGCGTGTGAAAGAAGCGAAATCCGCTTCGGTGCGCTCACCAAGAGCAAGCTTCAGGTCAGCGAACGCGCGTGCAAAAGCGGCAAGCAGTGCGGATGGCATGACATCGCTTTCTGGAAGCACTGCATCTTCGAACAGCGGGGCGCGGAAAGCGTACACATCTGGAGCGCCCGCGTACGGGAACGGGGCGACGAGGCGCACGACATCAGGCCTTGATGCAAACGCGCCTGTTTCAGGATGCACGACTGTCACGCTGTCATAGCCGGTAATTTTCGGCTGAGTTGTTGCAGTTATATCTATGAACGGCAGCACGGTCACTGCTTTTGAAAGCTGAACATGTGCGCCGTTTGCCGTAAAAGAGAATGCGCTTTTCAAGTCGATAAGACGGGCGCGTTCCCGGCCGTAAAAGCGGATGATGCTGTATTCTGCAGGCAGCAGCTTTTTCACGGCTGTAACAGCGCGGCTTGTCATACCGGAATCGTAAGAGCCGGTTGCGCCGCGTTCAAGCGTGTCCTTGAAAGCGGTCCGGGCTTTTCCGGCATCCCAGCCAAGCAGGGCGCGGCCTCCGTCGAGCCACAAATCTGTCAGACGGACACCTTTTTCCGTGTACAGATAGCAGCCGCGCGCGCGACGCACAAAGCCATAACGCTCATCAATTGCATTCCGCAGCCATGCCGGGCTGTTTTCCCCGCGCATGTCCGCTTCATCAAGACTCATTCTTACAGCTTCTCCAGTTCTGTCTTGAGCAGCTCAGTTGCAGCCTTAGGATTTGCCTTGCCGCCGCTGAGTTTCATGACCTGACCCATAAGCCAGCCGACAACGTTTGTCTTGCCGCTCTTATAGTCTGCTACAGCCTTTGGATTTGATTCGATGACCTGCTTTACAAAGCCTGCAATGGCGCCGGTATCTGTTACGACAACCATACCCTTTTCCTTGATGATGTCATCAGGCAGTTTTGCGCTTTCCATCATCTCGGCAAATACTTCCTTTACCTGCTTACTGGTGATTTTTCCTTCAGAAGCAGCATTTGAAAGCTGGGCGATATGCTCAGGGGTAATCTTAAGGTCAGCGACCGTCTGTTCTTTTTCATTAAGGACGGCGAGCAGTTCTGCAAGAATAAGGTTTGCAGTCTTCTTCACATCCTTTGACTTTGCAGCTGCGGCTTCGAACCACTCGGCAAGAGCGCGGCTTGATGTGATTGTCTCAACGTCGAAGTCTGAAAGACCAAAGTCCTTCTTAAGGCGCTGTCTCTTCTGCTCAGGAAGCTCAGTGACCTTTGAAGCCTCGCGGGTGATGAACTCTTCTGAAAGTACGAACGGCTTGATATCAGGCTCAACAACGAAGCGGTAGTCAACGAAAGAGTTCTTTGTACGCTGAATGACTGTCTTTCCTTCAACCTCGTTCCATCCCATGGTGTTCTTGAAGCCAGGATCGAACGGCTGACGGTCGTTCTGGAACTCTTCAAGCTGGCGTTTTGCTTCGTACCAGCATGCTTCCTTGATTGAACGGAAAGAGTTCAGGTTCTTGATTTCAGAAATAGGTGTGTGGTATTCCTTGCCGTCTTCCCAGACTGTCAGGTTGATGTTTGCGTCACAGCGCATGTTTCCTTCTTCAAGGTTACCGTTTGTAACGCCTACATAGCGCAGAATTTCCTGTGCTGTTTCCATGAACAGGGCGGCTTCTTCCGGGCTGTTCATATCCGGCTTGGTGACGATTTCGATAAGCGGCGTACCGCAGCGGTTGTAGTCAATGTAACTGTACTTGCCTTCAAGGTGCAGTGATTTACCAACGTCTTCCTCAAGATGGATGCGCTCTACGCGTACTCTCTTGTACTGGCCGTTGACGTCATTGTCGCCGCCGGCAAAATTCTTGTCACAGTACATCTCGCCGCCCTTCTGGCTTGCTTCTGGAAGCTTTGCGTATGGCAGGTCGACGTGACCGTCCTTGCAGAGCGGAATATCGTACTGGGTAATCTGATAGCCTTTTGCAAGGTCAGGATAGAAGTAGTGCTTGCGGTCAAACTTGGCGAACCGTGAGATGGCGCAGTTAAGGGCGGTACCAGCAACAACGCCCATTTCAACGTAGCCCTTGCTGATGCGTGGCATGGCTCCCGGGAGGCCGAGACAGACAGGGCAGACGCGTGTATCAGGCATGCCGCCGTAGCGGTTTTCACAGGCGCAGAAGGCCTTTGTCTTTGTTGTAAGCTGGCAGTGGATTTCGCATCCTATAACGATTCTGTATTTTTCAATCATCTTTTAGTCCTCCATTCCTGTTGCAATGCCAGGATGGTCTTCTTCCCAGGCCTGAGCCACAGAAAGAATCTTTGCCTCGCCGAACATCGGGCCGGCAAACTGAACGCCGACCGGCATCTTTGTGCCATCTTCATCCGGGCTCTTGAAGCCTGCAGGAACTGAGATTGAGCAGATGCGTGCAAGGTTGACGAATGTGAGGAACATATCAGACAGATACATTTCCATAGGATCATCGACTTTCTGGCCGAGCTTGAAAGCAGCTGTCGGACAGACAGGGCAGATTATCAAATCGTATGTTTCGTACAGTTTCTGAATGTCACGCTGCATGCGGGCGCGGACACTCATTGCCTTCTTGTAGCAGGTGCCTGAGAACTGCTCAGACAGAACGTAGTTACCGATGATGATGCGGCGTTTTACTTCAGGGCCGAAACCTTCGCTGCGTGTCTTTATGTACAGTTCGTCGTAGCCTTCGCCCGGGTCCTGGCGGTTTCCGTAGCGGATGCCGTCAAAGCGGGAAAGGTTACTTGCAACTTCGCTGAATGCGATAACGTAATAGCAGGCAAGAGATGCATCAAGGACAGGAACGTCAACGACATCAACCGTTGCGCCTTTCTTGATGAACCACTGCTTAGTCTCTTCAAAGATTGTTCCAACTTCAGGATCAAGACCCTTTGTCTCAAGGAACTGGCGCGGAATGGCGACCTTCATTGAAGCAAAGCCTTCATCTGTCATGGCAGCAAGCTCGCCGCCTGTTGTTTCTGCGCGGAGAGCTGCTGCATCCGGCAGGTTGGCAGATGTGTCGTCGTAGAAGTCTTCGCCTGCCATGACTGAAAGCGGCAGTGCGATGTCGGCAGGTGTCTTTCCGAAGATACCGACCTGGTCAAGTGAGCTTCCGTATGCGACAACGCCCCAGCGGCCTAAGACACCGTATGTCGGCTTAAGACCGTAGACGCCGCAGTAGCTTGCCGGCAGGCGGACTGAACCACCGGTTTCTGTACCAAGGCTGAACAGTACCTGGTTTGCAGCAACGACAGCTGCAGGGCCGCCGGAAGAACCGCCTGAAACGTACTTTCTGTTAAGCGGATTGCGTGTCGGGCCATAGCTTGAATACTCAGTTGATGAACCCATTGCGAACTCATCCTGATTACAGCGGCCTACCGGGATTGCACCGGCTGCGGTAAGGCGTGCAATAACGGTTGCGTTATATGGTGCTACATAGCCGTCAAGAATGTGGCTTGAGCAGGTAAGTTTCTTTCCCTTTACGGAAATGTTGTCCTTTACGGCAAACGGAATAC